>DGNZ01000191.1 GCA_002389175.1 Rhodospirillaceae bacterium UBA4479
CTGCTCATCGAGCCCAATTGAACATCAATCAACAAATCTCGGATGATACCACCAACAGCGATCCCCGTACCTGCCGCTGTCGCTTGGACAGCCCCCCATGCACCTAATGCCATTCCTGATTGTTCACGTGGTGCGCTTTGCATGGCCGAGGTCAGAGTGCCATGACTAAATATCCCAGCACCGAACCCAACTAACATCGTACCCGCAACGAAAATCATATTGGACTGGAAAGGGGCCGCAATAATAACCGCGGCAAATGCGGGTAAACCAATAAAAGCGCCACATCCAGACATGGTCAAAGGGTTCATTCCGCGCCCAAGCATATTCGAAGACAATGCTAGGCCAAGTATCCCTCCGGTGGCCAGGAAGGCCGTGAGACGGGTAGTATCAGAAACACTCAGACCCAAAACCTGCCCACCATATGGTTCGAGCAAAACATCAGCCATTCCGAACCCAGCGGTTCCCAAACCAATTGCAATCAACTGACGAAGTGCGCCAGGCCGATTGACAAACTTTGCCCACATATCAACAAAAGGAGTCTCATCATGTACTTGCTGGGCTCGTCTTCTGTCTCGGGGTTCTTGTTTCCAAAGCGCAACGACATTTAAAATAATTGTGACGACGGCCGCTCCCTGAATAACCCGAATCAAGCGACCTGGGCTAAAATCTTCTAACAACGCACCATACACTAAAGCACTTACGATCATGCCAACCATCAGCATGATGTACATCAATCCTACGACCTTGGGCTGTTTCTCGGGCGGTGATAAATCAGTCGCTAGCGCAAGGCCCACGGTTTGGACCATATGAACACCTGCGCCGACGAGTAAGAAGGCAATCCCTGCCCCAGCCCATCCAACCCAGGCAGGCGCTGAAGCAGACTGCCCCCAACCAGCAAGGACCAACAGCGCGAAAGGCATTACCGCAAAGCCGCCAAATTGAAGTAATGTACCTTTCCAAATATAAGGGACACGCCGCCAACCCAATGCAGAAACATGGGTATCAGACTTATATCCAATGAAAGCCCTAAACGGAGCAAATAAAACGGGAAGTGCGATCATAATGCCAACAAGCGATGCTGGCACGCCGAGTTCAACGATCATGACGCGATTCAATGTGCCGACAAGCAACACCAGCGCCATACCAACAGATACTTGAAATAGCGATAGACGAAGCAGACGCGATAATGGCAAATCTGCAGATACCGCATCAGCAAAGGGCATATAACGAGGCCCAACGCTTGCGATACTTCTAAGAGCGGTTTCTTTAAAGCGGCCCACTAGCGCCCCCTCTAATTTCGGGGTTCAATTCCAGGTGACTTCGGCAACTTTTCGTTGATAACCAATAATTGGAAATTAACGCACACCGCCTGAAGAAAATCTCAACTGTTATAGATATTTCTTTTTGATTGAACCGCTGACCGAAGAAGTAGCCCCCCCTCGGCCAACGTGTTCAAACAATTTAACAAAATATGTTAATTTGTTGTAGCCATCGCAGTAGATTGCAACTTGGTTTCTGGGCTTGCATCAAAATATGCATGCGCTTCCCGTCCATCAGGTAGAACTACAGTTGCTTTGACCAGATCGCCTTCACGAGAAGTTACCGTCTCGTCAAAGATAACTGCTGCAGCGTTTTGTACCGCAGGAGTTTCGATCGATGCCATTTCTTTGCCAGTCAAGAAGTCATTCACCCAAGTGGTGTTTGTCAATACGGACACGTGAACAGCAAATGAACCAACAGCAACAGCACCCAAGAACATTGGGATGCCAACTGTTGGCTTCACAACCAACCACATTTTTGAGTTATTCATTTTTTATCTCCTCACCCAAGCCACGGCGAATAAATTGCCGCTAGAATGTGCGCAAGAAGTGCTATGAAACCGAAGACACGGGTGCCATCAATTAAGTACTTATGCACTTCTTCTGCTTCGGAGACGGTAAGACCTGTTGGCCATACTTTTTCAGGATCGTAATGCATTTTGCCTAATCCTCCGGATAGTTAAAAACAACCCACACGCACGTAATTGTGCAGCGTTTAATGGCGACCAGGGCACCCAGGTAATACCTGCGCTTGTAGAATCCAAGTTCGTCATATTCTTATCATGCCAAATTAGAAAAAAATGTCTAGTTTAATTTACACTTTATATTATCATTTTTTCTGACACTTTATAAAAATCAACTAATAATGTATCAAAAACCAAGTCTCTGATTATATTTATAAATTTGATGGATCGCTTACTAACACTCGGTAAATGTCTGCTTTGATGGTCACATTAAATGAATTTTCTTTGCCAATCGTAATTTAATATGGTCATATAAATTATGTTTTTTTAGGCATATCTATTTTTTTTATAACCATACAATCCAGTATTTATCGCCACACGTATTAAGTCTTGGAGGAGAAGCCCATGACCACAATTATTACCCGTTTATATGCGACCAACGAACAAGCTGAAGAAGCTGTAAAAACAGCAGCAGCAAAAAAATTCCCAAAAGTTTCGATGAAAATCGTTTCCGGTGCCAATGACCCTGCTGAGGCAACCGCTGAGCTAAAGGCGTTGGGTGTATATCCTGGCGCTGCTGCGGTCTATGCTGATAAGGTTGCTGGCGGTCACGCCGTCTTAGTGATGCAGGCCAGTTTTGGCAAAGCATACAAAGCAGCTGCAGCTGTCGAAAACACAGGCGCTATTCACGCCGATGTCAAACACACCGAAGTTTATGCTGGCGCAATGACATCACCCACACCGGAATCAACAAGACATTTGCCTGAATTATTGAATGTTACAATGCTCACTGGTGAAAAGTTACCGTATAGTGGTCAAACATGGCTGCCGTTTCACTCGTTTTTCCGAATTCCATTGCTATCAAAAAAGATGGCCCGCGCAGGTCTGCTGACCAATACGCTATTTTCCAAGATGGTTGGTATGCCGTTGACCATCAAATATCGGGAATCTTAATTCCAGATTCTTTAAGTTATAACCTACGTCAAACTAAGCCCCGCTCTGCGGGGCTTTTCTTTTACTTGATTTTCCTTGGTTTTTTGGAGATCCATAAAAAACATTTTGAAGTCAGACCACTTCCTCGTAGTCTTAAGGCAGGTCTTAACAATCGAAAGGAGGTGATCCGATGTCGAGTGATTTTGGTGTAACGCAGATGAGCCAGAGTGTCGCATTTGGATTGAGAAGCAGCCTTCGTAATCCGATCTGACATTCACTTTGAATACGGCTGCCGCGTTTACACAGTCACGAGAGAGGGAGGCATTGGCCTCCCTCTTTTTTGTGTGGATCGTTAGCTTTAAATTTTTGCCTGTTCAGCCAGCGCCGCGATATGTAATTCAGCGCAATCGATGACATTGAAATTGCAAGGTTGACCATCGAACGCCAAAAACAGGTCGGTCCCTGCTAATAAAACCGCTTCGGCACCCTGCCCGTCACACATTTGCTGACCTGCCCTTAGAAACGTCTCGCGATGGCTTTCCGTTGCCGACATTGCCATAGCCATTTCCACGTAATTATTATGAACCTTATCTAGGTCCTCGCCCTCAGGTATGACGACTTCAATAGATGTTAGGCGACCATAAAAATCACTCTCCATCACAGTCTTTGTCCCTAAAAGTCCGACACTTGATAACCCAAGCCTTTGGATTTCTGCTTTTACAGTGTGTATCAAATTGACCACCGGGATAGGTGATTTTTGAGTAACTGGCTCAATGCAAAAGTGGCCCGCAATGGACGTGACGGCGACACAATCGGCACCAGCTGCCATCAACCGATCAATCAGTTTTAGAAACGTCTCTGTTTGCGCCTCGATATTGTTTTCACTCAGATTGCCAATCAGCGTGGCCGAGTCCGCGTGTGAAATCGTGACATCAAGACTGCGTCCCGTTCCCGCCAATGCGCGTATCAATCCGCGATAGTAATAATCCGTGGCGGCAGGCCCGATTCCGCCGATAAGACCGATATGCATTTGCATAACTCCTTTCGCTTATAATTTACAAAAGAGTTTATCGGCTGACCGCACACGCAACACACATTAAGTTGTGGCAGGAACAATGGCGGACCGCCTTAAATCAGCCCTGCAAACATCCGCACGGATGTCGCGAACAAGAAGATCGCGAACGATAGTTTAAGGGCTCGCGGCGAGAGGACATGGGCCAGACGTACACCCAGGGGTGCCGTCAAACTAGTAAAAGGCGCGATTAGCAAAAGCCCTAACAAATTTACATGACCGATGCTTGCCTGTGGCAACGCCGGAATCCCCCATCCCGATATCACAAACCCAATGGCTGCTGGCACCGCGACGATCAAACCAATCGCCGCAGACGTTCCCACCGCGCGATGAACCGGATACCCAAAGGCATTGAAATACGGCACGCCCAACGTTCCGCCGCCGATCCCCATCATCGCTGATATTCCGCCGATACTAAGACCCGATAACCTGCCCAACCATTTCCCTGGAAGGCCATCCCTAATTTTAAAATTGGCAGGCGTAAACGCCATATAAAGCGCTACTATCAACGCAATGACCGCAAAGATCGCGCTTAGGACAGGGCCATCAACGGCACTGGCCACGAGGGTCCCTAGAATCGAACCGACGCCAATAAAAATGGCCCAGGATTTGAGAAGCTCAACATCGACAGCGCCACGTTTATGGTGTGATCGCGCCGATACAATGGAAGTCACAACAATACTCGCCAATGACGTTCCAACAGAAACATGCATTCGAACAGAATCATCGATATCGAGGAAGCCAAGCAACGAATATAGCACGGGCACAACAATGATGCCGCCCCCGACCCCGAGCAATCCGGCAAGTACGCCCGCAACTGCCCCGGTCAAAACAAGGATTCCAAAAAGCGGCAGTAGTTCCGTTATGGTTTCAACGGTTAACGATTCTAGCATGAACGAATACCCCCTCAGGCTTGCCATCGAACATTCTCTCACCCTTATGAACATGTCGAGGGCTTATCGGGGCATTTGATTTTTTCCTAAATGGACTAGATGCACCAAGGGCAATTCATCGAAATCTGGAAATCTTAGGCCTTATCTAGGTTTTCCTGGAACTTCTGATAGGCCAACGCCGAAAGTGCCAAATCACCCAAAGCATGCCCCCGAAACACAAAGGCCGTTCTATCATTGGCATTGGTACGCCCGGTGATCTGATCTGAAATCAATCCCGAAAGATCACCGTCAACATCGGCGGGGTTTGCTAACTTGTTTGGTAACGCCTCCTCTTGTGCAAGGTCATCGATAACGAGACGGTCAAGTCCGGCGAAGCTATCAGTATGCCACGGCAATCCAAGATCGACGCTTGATAAAAAACACCCAGGCGACAACCAATCTGCATCCAAGAACGATCCCGTAACACCTGTATGCGTGACGGATGTCACCACCAAGTCCACACCTTGCACGGCATCTTGGGCGGTATCGACAACCTCTGCCGTTAAACCCAACGCGTCGGCCGCTTCGCACAAGACATCGATGTTTTTCCGTCCTCGACCAAAAACTTTGATCCCTTGCAGGGGAAACATGTCTTTAAATATCGGCAGATGGCTTCGCGCCTGAACACCTGTCCCGACGAAACCTATCGAAGACGCATCCCCGTTCGCCATATACTTGGCAGCAACGGCACTCAGACCCGCCGTTCGCACGGCGGTGATCCAATTTCCATCAATGGTGGCCAAGGGAATACCCGTCACACCATGAAGCAGCGTGACCAGGCTATTTATCTGCGGCAGGCCAACATCCAGATTCTCTTCGTTCAGCACCAATGATTTTGTCGCCACAAGCGGCGGATCATCCATGGCCGCCAAAGTCGCCATGATGTACCTGCCGTCAGGCGGGTTTATGACAGCCTTGGGTGCACTCCATACTTGGTGCGACTGACTGCCCCGGATCAAGTGCTCGACTATCCCAATGATGTCCTGCGCTTTAATGCCAAAGCTCAATAAATCTGCTTCGGATATGTGCGGAATATGATGCGCTGATGTCACGTTATAGCCTCCCGATCCCATCTAAGTATGATGAGATAGGATAACTCCACAAGCGTCTGCTCGCGAGAACGCGATGGCCACACTCTATTAATCGACAAAAATGCTAAGAACCCTCGGAATTCTCTGCTATGTAATTAGCTTCCACATTTTTGTCTGGAATTTTCCACACAGCACGACCTTCACCAATGTTAAGGCCAACAAAGTGCTGATCGATACGATAAGTCCCTTAGATGGGGGTTATTGATATGACGATGGGTTTTTCGCAGTTCACTAAGATCATCGGGCGTGGACCAACGCTTTCGCGTCCATTGACGCGCCCAGAGGCGATGGAAGCCATGTCGATGGTACTCGCTGGTGAGGCTGGACCTGAAGCTTTGGGCGGGTTCTTACTCGTTCTTCGCCAACGGGGCGAAAGCCCCGAAGAACTCGCTGGTTTTGTGGATGCAACGTTATCGCGCAGCGATATTCCAGAAGATATCACGCCCCCTGACATCGATTGGCCATCTTATGCTGATAAACATCAGCAGCAGCCGTGGTTTATCCTGTCTGCATTATTACTTGCAGAGAACGGCATTCGCGTCCTGATGCACGGTATCGATGGTGCTTTGGAAAACTGTGCGCCGACACGTCCGGTTTTACGTGGCCTCGATATTAAACCTGCAAAAACGTTAGCCGATGCTGCAGCTGAACTCGACCGATCCTGCTTCGCATACATCGGTCTAGAAGACTTCGCGCCTGAAACCGAAAAGCTATTTCATCTAAAGCCTCTACTCGGTGTTCGCTCGGTCGCCAACACTTTTGCCCGGGATCTCAATCCTCTTGGTGCGGAATCAGTTTTGGTCGGCATCGTGCATTCCCCTTATCGTCCGCTTCACCAAGAAGCCTTGCAGTTGCGGGGCCAGCAAAATGCAGCCGTGTTTAAAGGTGTGGGCGGAGAAGCGCAACGCAATCCGTTAAAGGCATGCACTGTCGCCTTACTTGAAAACAATCGAATGACAGAAGAACAATGGTCTGCGACGTATTCAGACGAGTCTTATGTTTGGCGCTCTGAGGATCGCGCGCCAGAGCATGTCATTGATGTATGGAATGGCGGCTACTGCCATCCAGCCGTTGAGGCTTCGATCATTGAGACAGCGGCACTAGCGTTGCGAACAATGGGGCGGGCCGCCAATTATATTGAAGCCCGTGATATCGCAATGGATTTATGGATTCAACGCCGTGCGAACACGGGCGCATTGAACATACAAGCCACAGCATAAATTCAACTGGCGACAAGTTCGGTCGTCATTTCCGCTTTAAGAATATCCATAATCACGTCAGCCATCCGCGCATCTTCACCGATGGCCCCGCTATATTGAACGGGAACCGCTACCTCATTTAACGCTTCGGGTACATCGTCCAACGCATGACCACCAGGTGCGGCAAATAATCCCATCACCGCTGTCGGTCGCCTCAAAGCTTGGGAAACATCTTGAACAAACGGTGTTTCCTCAATAAAGCAGGTCGCAATATTTGAAGCCGACGTTTGCCCCATTAAGCTGCGAGCGATCTGTTCTGCCCCATGGCGCGACGCTGGATCTTTGGATGATCCATGCGCGACGAGCAGGACATCCCAATCATCCTTAGGCCACGCATTGGCTTCACGGATTTCTTCAGCGACCGTCGCCGTCAAAGACACGAGTCCTCTGCTAAGTCCAATGGGGGGACATACAGTCATTCGGGAGTCTTTCTCGTGCACCCCAAGGCGGCTTGTCGTTGCCAAGCGTGACAAATACCCGTCAGTCATGAAGTAAGGCAATATCAGAATGCGACTTGCATCACCCATCTTTGAGAGTACATCAACCGGGTTTGGCCCGCCATTCAGTGTAGCATGCTGGACATTGGCGAAGACTTTGCGTTTGCGTAGTGCACTCGCGTGCTGGGCCAAGCAACCTGCTGCTGAGGCATAGGCCGAAGATCCATGCCCGATCATCAAAACCGAGGTCCCTGCCCCAAGCATGCTAGTGACTCGTGCCTTTGGAAAGCGTGATCTTATTATGAACGTTGTACTTACCTGATGGTTTGACCATCGGAATGCGCTTCACTTCTTCCAAAGTATTGCTGTCGTACACCACCAGCGCGCCATCATGATCCCAAATGCTGAGAAGTGCGTATTTTCCATCCTTTGTGAACTCAATGTGCGCAGCAGTTTTCCCGGGCTCTGGACGTAACGTTTTGACAATTTCAAGGGTCCGCTTGTCGATCACATGCATGGCATCGCGATCTTTGCCAAAGAACACATCAACCCACGCATAAGGTGTGGCCTCATGTGAACGCATGAAGAAACCTGTACCCAATGTCTTGATCTGCTTGATGGTTTCCCAGGATTCCATGTCGATGACGCTCACAATCGGCTCGCGCAGATGCGGCGTTGCCATGACCGTGCGCCCCTCATAATCGAAAACGATCCCCGACCCCAGATGTGGCATGCCACTCAGATCCAGTTCTGCGACTTTCTTCTGAGAACGCCGGAGCAATAATCC
>DGNZ01000437.1 GCA_002389175.1 Rhodospirillaceae bacterium UBA4479
TGGCGAAACCATAGAAGGACAAGGCAACGTTGGCCGACGCGTCCGAAGATCCTGTATTTCAGGCCCAGTTTGATCGTTTTGGCCCCTCCTATAAATGGTGGGTGACTATTGCTGGTTTGACGGGTGCGATCGCAATGATCTTGTCCGCAACCATTGTTATCGTTGCTGTTCCCAGCATCATGGGGGCTTATGGCGTCGGTCAAGATGTTGCGCAATGGGCGGCAACCGCCTTTCTGGCGACCATGGTTGCCAGTCAATTATTAAACTCCTGGGTCGTAAAAGCCCTGGGTCAACGCATGGCATATGGCCTGACTCTTGGCATCTTTGTCGCAGGCGCATTTGTTTGCGCTTTCAGCACCAGCATCGACGTGTTGATCATTGGGCGCATCATGCAGGGGTTTTCGGCCGGGATTATTCAGCCCCTGGTGCTGGCCGTCATGGTCAGCGTTTTTCCACGCAACAAAAGAGGCTTTGCCGTCGGCATCTATGGTTTAGGTGTTACGATGGCACCAAGCTTTGGCCCCTTGGTTGGCGGTATCACAATTGACCTGCTGACATGGCGGCACGCATTTTTAATGCCATTGCCATTGGTCTTGTTCGCATTTGTTGGCGGCATGATTTTCATGCCAAAGAAGTCATATTTCGGACCATTACCCAAGTTTGATTGGACAGGCTTTATTTTGGTTAGCGTCGCCCTGGTTTGCACTATGAGTGCCATCGGTAACGGGCATCGCTGGGGATGGGGATCGGATAAAAATATCTATACAGCTGGCGCTGGCGTGATTGCATTTTCTTTATTCATCTTCGTCCAACTGCGTTCCAAGGCACCCATTTTAGACCCCAAGCTATTCTTGGACCCACGTTTTGCAGCTGCCATGGCTATTGCATTTGCATTTGGGGCTGGGAATTTCGCGACCAATTACGCCATCCCTGTCTTCGTTCAAACTGTACAAGGCTACACCCCAACCCGGGCAGGTGTGGTACTTGTGCCTGCTGGACTATTCCTTGTCTCGCTCATCCCATTGTCGGGGCGTCTGGCAGATACTGTGCCACCGCACATTCCCATCAGCATTGGCTGTGTGATCTTTGCTGTCGCGACTTATTTGATTTCATTTTCGGATGTGAACACCGCGTTTTGGACAATGGCGGGGTTAACAGTGATGAGCCGCGCCGCCATTGGATTGGTGATGCCAAATCTTGGCGGTGCAACCATGCGATCCATATCAGCAGAAAAATTAAATGCCGCAGCTGGGGCCTATAACTTTATTCGACAATTAGGCGGTGCCTTTGGTGTGAATATCACTGCAGCCTTAATTGAATACCGATCTGCTGTGCACGCGGACTGGCTGACGGCGACACAAACATCAGGGAACCAATTCACTGTTGAGATGTTGGATCGCGTTGAACGATTGCTCAAAGACGGCGGATTGCCCGAGAATGCTCAAGAATGGGGTGCGTTGGATTATTTGGGGCAGACCATTTACGCCCAAGCCCGCACATTTGGCTTCCAAGATACATTCTTGATCGTATCAGTGGCTTTCGTGATCGCACTCATTCCAGCGCTGATGTTGGCCCGATCAAAAGATAAAGATTAGCGAAGCTAGATAGAAATTTTCCGAATAGTCCATCCATAGTCGCCGGTGATACGGAGGCACGAATGGATACGGCAATTGAAACGCAACCAGATGGCATCAAGCCCCCAGAAAAACTGGCCCGGCTACGTCTCATCAGGTCCGAGAATGTCGGCCCCATCACATTTTTTAAATTACTGGAGCGATTTAAGACGGCCAAGGATGCTATTGATGCGCTCCCAGCGCTGGCCAAAAATGGTGGCCGCGCGGCTCGGCTAAAAATATGCCCGCAATCAAAAGCCGAGGATGAAATCGCGGCGACAGAAAAATCTGATACCCACATGGTTCATTGGGGGGAGACTTCGTACCCGCCCCTGCTCGGCCATATCGATGATCCGCCGCCCATCTTGTTCGTGCGTGGGCACTTACCATTGCTGAATAAAAAAGCGGTCGGTTTTGTTGGATCGCGCAACGCATCTATCAATGGACGCCGCTTTGCACACACGACCGCAAAGGCAATTGGCGAAGCGGGTTATTTAATCGTATCCGGCATGGCACGTGGTATCGACGCCGCAGCGCACGAGGGCGCATTAAACACGGGCACACTCGCCGTGCTGGGCGGCGGGGTCGATGTTGTTTATCCGCGCGAGCATAGAAAACTGTATGACGCGATGCTGGAATGTGGCGCCATTTGTTCCGAAGTCCCCCTGGGTATCACACCACAGGCGCGACACTTTCCGCGACGCAATCGAATCATCTCTGGAATATCACGGGGCGTTGTCGTGCTTGAGGCTGGTGCGCGATCTGGATCATTAATCACCGCACGTATGGCATTGGAACAAGGCCGCGAAGTATTTGCCGTGCCTGGTGCACCACAAGACCCCCGCGTGAAGGGCGCCAACATGCTAATCAGGCAGGGTGCACAATTAACTGAAAACGCAGAAGATGTGATCGAAACGCTCGGTGGGATGATGTCCTGTAATCTCGCTGAACGCCGACGAGACGATTTTCATATCCCACACACTGAATGCATAACTGACAGCGAACTTGAAGGAGTCCGCACATATATAATAAGTGCACTCGATTATGGTCCGACAGACATCGATGACGTGATTCGCGATGTCGGTGGGCACGTAGGCGCAGTCGCCACAGTGTTGTTGGAACTCGAATTAGCTGGCCGTTTGGAACGCCATAGCGGCAATCGCGTATCCTTAACCGCACCAGACTAGCCTTAACCGCTTAATCAAAGTTCATTTACGTATTTTTTTAATGGCCATTAAATCATTGTTTTTAATCACTATATTCTACATTGAGTGCAAATGATTACATAGGATTAAAAATTTCCCCTGTTGACGGGACGGATTTTTTATCGCCAATTCTCGCCCGCCTTCGATGGACAGGGTGTTCATTGACGGCAGAACTCGTGACCAAGTATAGGGTACACATGACCAGTGTTGTCGTAGTCGAATCGCCAGCCAAGGCCAAAACCATCAACAAATATCTCGGCGACGAGTATGTTGTGCTCGCGAGCTATGGGCACATCCGTGACCTGCCGTCGAAGAATGGTTCTGTAAAGCCGGATGAAGATTTCTCGATGATTTGGGAGATCGACGGTCGTTCCAAGAAACAAGTCGATGAAATTGCAAAGGCCATGAAAAAAGCTGATGCATTGTATCTGGCAACTGACCCCGACCGCGAAGGCGAGGCGATTTCTTGGCATGTCAGAGAAGTCCTGAACGAGAAAAAGCTGCTCGACGGCAAAGAAGTCAAACGGGTTGTCTTTAACGAGATCACCAAAAGCGCGATCCAAGATGCATTTAAGGAACCACGCGAACTAGACGAAGAATTGGTCGATGCCTATATGGCACGGCGCGCCCTAGATTATTTGGTCGGTTTCACACTGTCCCCCGTCTTATGGCGGAAACTACCAGGGTCTCGTTCTGCTGGGCGCGTTCAATCCGTCGCCCTGCGCCTGATCTGCGAACGCGAACTGGATATCGAAAAGTTCGATCCACAGGAATACTGGTCGATTAAGGGAACGTTTGAGACACCGCGCGGCGATACCTTCCAAGCCAATCTCACATATTTGAATGGCGAGAAGCTGGACAAAATGTCTATTGGTTCCGAAGCACTCGCGATGCAGGCTGTTGCCGCGATTGATGCTGGCACCTATGCCGTCACATCAGTTGAGCGCAAACAGAGCCGCCGGTTCCCAGCAGCACCATTCACCACATCGACGATGCAACAAGAAGCATCGCGGAAGCTTTATTTCCCTGCACGTAAAACCATGCAAACAGCCCAGCAATTGTATGAAGGCGTGCGCATTGGTTCCGAAACAGTCGGCCTGATCACCTATATGCGGACAGATGGCGTGCAAATAGCGAACGAAGCCATCAATGCTGTACGCGACACCATCAAAGACAGCTTTGGTGATAAATATCTTCCGGCCGAGGCTCGGGTTTATAAATCCAAGGCAAAGAATGCCCAAGAAGCGCACGAAGCGTGCCGCCCAACAGATGTCCGGCGCGATCCGGAATCGGTTGCCGCTTACCTGACACCGGATCAGCTAAAACTCTATACATTGATCTGGAAACGGACGATGGCGAGCCAAATGGAAGCCGCCATCCTAGATCAAGTCGGCGTCGATATTAAAACGCCTGATGGTACAACAGGTTTCCGTGCCACCGGTTCTGTCATCGCATTTGATGGTTTCATCAAGCTGTACCGCGAAAGCAAAGACGACAGCAAAGATGATGATGATGATAACAGCCGCATCCTGCCCGAGATTCGTGACAACGAAGACATGGACCGCAAAGAAACGCTACCCGAACAGCATTTCACGCAGCCTCCGCCCAGATACAGCGAAGCATCGCTCGTCAAAAAACTGGAAGAATTAGGCATCGGTCGTCCTTCGACCTACGCATCGATTATCTCGGTTCTACAAGATCGGAATTACGTGAGAATCGAAAGCCGACGCTTTTTCCCAGAAGATCGCGGACGCTTGGTGACGACTTTCTTGGCCAGCTTCTTTGATCGTTATGTCGAATACGGTTTTACTGCTGACCTAGAACAACAGCTTGATGATATTTCAGGCGGCCGTATCGCTTGGAAAAAAGTTCTCGAAGATTTCTGGAATTCGTTCAAAGAAAAAGTCGACGACACAAAGGACCTGAGCGTTAGAAATGTCCTGGATGTGCTGAACGTCGAACTCGGTCCGCACTTTTTCCCCGAACGTAAAGATGGATCGCACCCGCGCAGTTGCCCGACGTGCAAAGAAGGCGAACTGTCGATCAAACTGGGACGTCATGGCGCGTTTCTTGGTTGCTCGCTTTATCCTGAATGCAAATTCACGACCCCGCTTGGCACCGATCCGATGGAAGCGACCGGGAATGATGGGCCCAAAGAATTGGGGACAGACCCAGAAACAGATAAACTCATCAGCCTTCGCGTTGGCCCCTATGGCCCTTATATTCAACTCGGCGAAGAAGAGCTCGTCGGTAAAAAGAAGGTCCGGCCGAAACGGGCATCTTTACCAAAAGGGATGGATCCGGAAAACATCGAATTCGAGACGGCTCTGGGATTGCTATCGCTGCCACGCTTAGTTGGTATCGATCCGGTATCCAACATGGAAATCCGCACCAATATTGGTCGCTTCGGACCGTTCCTTCAGGTTGGCGGTACCTATGTCTCGCTTAAAGACGACGCTGATGATGTGCTGACTATTGGATTGAACCGCGCTGTCGACCTGTTGGGCGATAAACCCCGCAAGGCACCACCCAAAGAACTCGGCAATCATCCTAAAGATAAAAAACCTTTGATGCTCAAAGAAGGCCGTTGGGGTCCGTTTATCCAGCACGGCAAGACCATGGCACGATTGCCCAAAGATGTTGCTATGGAAGACGTGACGTTGGAACAAGCCATCGAAATGGTCGACGCTAAATCGGGCAAAGGTGGTGTTAAAGCCAAAGCAGCGCCAAAGAAAAAGGCCGCTAAAAAACCAACCAAGAAGACGGCAAAAAAGAAGGCTACAAAGCCTAAGGCCAAACCGGAGCCCAAAGCCGAGTGATCCTGCACCTTGTGACGAGCGCCCTTTCGGCTTAGCTTCCGGGCATGGCAAAATCACCTTTCCCATCTAAGCAAAAAATCTTGGACTTCGTTCGCGACACACCAGGGCGTGTTGGCAAACGCGAGATCGCCCGTGCATTCAAGCTAGATGTCGACCAGAAACGATTGCTCAAAAGTGTTCTCAAAGAAATGAAGAACGAAGGCGTGCTGGATGCCGGACGGCGGAAACAGGTCTCTGACCCGACCACCCTGCCCAATGTCACCATCATTGAAATTTCAGGCGTTGATTTAGACGGCGAAGTTTTGGCCAAGCCCGCGAAATGGGATGCGGAAATTGCCCCACCGACGATTTACATGTCGCCAGTGCGCACAAAGACGGGCGCACTGGGTATTGGGGACAGGGCTCTCGCGCGCTTAAAGCCCATCGAAGACGGTTACGTCGCCGAAATTATTCGTCCGATTGCTGCAGCCCCAGATGATGTGTTGGGGATCGTCGTCCAAGTCGAGGGCGAGCGTCGCATTCAACCCATCGAAAAACGCAATCGCAACGACTACGTAATTGAACGCAGCAGCATCGAGGCCGATGTCGGGGACCTGGTGCGCGCCGAAACCATCGGTCGGAACCGGATCGGATTGAAGCGCGCAAAGATCGTTGAGCGTATAGCCGAGGCCGAAGGCCCAAGGGCAATCAGCCTGATTTCCGTTCATCATCACCGCATACCAGTATCGTTCCCAGAAGCCGCCAGCAAACAAGCAGAAGACGCCAAGGCAGCCCCCTTAGGCAAACGCGATGACCTCAGGTCGGTTCCACTCGTCACGATTGACGGCGAAGATGCCCGCGATTTTGATGATGCGGTCTTTGCAGAACCTGATGATGATCCAAAAAATGTCGATGGATTTAAAATCATGGTCGCGATTGCCGATGTAGGCTGGTACGTGCGCCCGGGTGATGATTTAGACAAGGCCGCGTTCGAACGTGGTAATTCAGTCTATTTCCCAGATCGCGTTGTCCCGATGCTACCAGAGGAGCTATCCAACGGGTGGTGCTCCCTTCGTCCGCACGAAGATCGCCCATGCTTAGTCGCTCATCTTCGGATAGATAATGCCGGCAACTTGCTATCAAAACGTTTCAAACGGGCAATGATGCGGTCTCATGCGCGCCTAACCTACAATCAGGTCCAAGCAGCCCAGGACGGCAATCCCGACGAGATGACTGCTCAGTTGATGGATAACGTTATTAAGCCTCTCTACGACGCCTTTGCTGTGCTATTGGCGGCACGCGAAGAACGCGGGGCGCTTGAATTAGATTTACCAGAACGTCGTGTCATACTTGATGACAATGGAAGCATCGCCAAGGTCGAACCGCGTGAGCGTTTGGACAGTCATAAACTGATCGAAGAATTTATGGTGCTCGCCAACGTTGCGGCCGCCGAATTCTTAGAAGAAAAAAAACGCCCCTGCATGTACCGGATTCACGACGAGCCATCGTTGACCAAAATCGAATCACTTTCCGAAGTCCTTCAAAGTATTGGTGTTCGGTTCGACAAAGGCCAAGTCGTAACACCAAAGCGGTTCAATCAAATTTTGGCACGCGCTGCAGATCAACCTTATAGCCAGATGATGAATGACGTCGTTTTGCGGTCGCAGTCTCAGGCAAAGTACGAACCCAATAACATTGGGCATTTTGGATTGGCACTTCGCCGATATTGTCATTTCACATCCCCGATCCGTCGCTATTCCGACCTTTTGGTTCATCGGGCACTGATACGCGGCATGACCCCGAGTGCAGGTTCCCTGCCAGAAGACCATGGTGATTTCGTCAAAATCGGCGAGCATTTATGCGTCACAGAACGCCGCGCACAAGTGGCCGAACGCGATGCCATGGATCGTTATGCGGCTGATTACCTAAAAGATCGTGTCGGCGCGACATTTGGTGCGCGAATTTCCGGCGTTTCGCGATTTGGGTTGTTCGTCAATATTGACGGTATCGGTGCTGATGGTTTGGTGCCGATCAGAAGTTTGCCCGATGACTATTATGTCCATGACGAAGATCGCCATGTTTTGACGGGACGATCCAACAAGCTGACGTTTCGCCTTGGCGATAGGGTCGAGGTTAATTTGGTCGAGGCAACACCCGTAACAGGCGGTTTGGTCTTTGAAATCGCCGGATACACCACACCCGAAAAAACCAAGCCGAAACCACACAAACCTGGTGGTGGGAAACCACGGAAATTTGGCAAAAAGGTCAAAGGCAAAAGCCGTGCTGCCCGTCGCGCGAAGCGGAATCAAGTGGCCAAACAGACCTGATCCGCTAAAATTTTGTGAAACCGGCACCGAGAGAACGATCCGTTAACATATCTGTGTGACGCTCAGCATATACACATGGGCCAACATCCGCTTAAATAAGGGCATGATTATGCCATTTGGACGCATATACCGCATGATCGGTCTGCTCAGCGCATTTTTTGTGAGTGCCTGCGCATTGCCATATGCCTCGTCGGAACCACCCGGCGAATCTTTTGCGCGTCCCGCTGTCGCGGATGTGATCGTCGCTGGCTTCGATAACATCTCGGACAAATATATCGAGAAGGTAACACTTAGCCGTATTGGCGTAGAGGGACTTCGCGGCCTAGGTGCCATCGACCCCGCGATATCATTACGAGAAGAAGGCGATGAAATCGTGCTCCGCGACGGTGGCGTTGAAATTGGTCGGATGCAATATCCTGCAGAAACTGACGTCCGAGCATGGGCGGCAGCTGTGGTTGCATTAACGGAAAAGGCGCGGGCCCATTCCAACGATGTCCGCAAAGCCTCCGCCGAGAAAATTTACGAAGCCATTTTCGATGGTGCACTGTCAGATCTGGATATCTTCTCGCGCTACGCTGGCAGTGCTGAGGCCACACGCAATCGCGCTAAACGAGATGGCTTTGGCGGGCTCGGAATTCGTTTTCGAGTTGATCGTGGCGTCGCAATCGTGACCAAGGTCATCAAATCAACGCCTGCGGCTGAAAGCGGCCTGCGCCAAGGCGACCATATCATCAGTATAGATGGGGCTTACATCAGGGGCCTTAAAAGCCGCGAGATCACTAAATTGATCCGCGGACCAGTTCACACCAAAGTTCGCCTAAAATTATCCCGTACAGAGAGCGTTCAGCCATTCACTATCGAAGTTGCACGCGCCCATATCGTGCCTGAAACGGTGACCACTAGGGTCAATGATGGCATCGCAATTATTCGTATCAGCAGTTTCAATCACGATACCGCAAATTCGGTTGAACGAGCGCTTGAAAAACTTGCAGATCCGAGCAGCCCGCCGATCATAGGGATCGTGTTGGATCTGCGAGGGAATCCGGGCGGGCTCCTCCGTCAATCGATCAAAGTCGCCGATTTGATGCTCACCCAGGGTGATATTTTGCGCACCGTGGGCCGTCATCCCGAGAGCTTGCATCACTATGAAGCTGGTGGGAACGACCTGGCATCAGGCCTCCCATTGGTCGTGCTGGTGGACGGTAAATCCGCCTCAGCAGCAGAAATTGTGGCCGCTGCGCTGCAAGATCGTGATCGCGCCGTTGTCGTCGGAACATCGTCATATGGCAAAGGCAGTGTACAAACCGTGATCCGATTGCCGAATGACGGTGAAATCACCCTTACATGGTCTCGCTTTGTGGCGCCGAGTGGGTATTACCTCCATGGGCTTGGTGTTGTGCCGACCGTTTGCACCAGTGGTAAAGAGAAATTATCGCAAGCCTCTGGCATCATTGAAGCCGCATTGGGGGGCGACGAACCTGGTTATTCTTCCATATGGCGGAAGCGGGCATTTTTGAATCAAAAAGAACGCCGGGGACTTCGCGAGAACTGCCCATCTGAAGCCCGCCGCGGCGGGCTGGACGTTGAAATTGCCAAACGATTGATCTTGGACGGTGCCGCACATCAAAAGGCGCTACGCCAAACCACCGCAACCGCCGAAGCGATCAACTAAACATACCGCAAACCCACTTGACTTGGTCAGCGCCATGAGTATTGTTCGCGCTCTCCATGTTTGGAACGTAATTTATTAATCGGGACTAAGAGTAATGGCCAAGCCAGCAACCGTTCAAATTCGGCTCGTGAGCACTGCAGATACTGGGTATTTCTATATTACCAAGAAAAATCCAAGAAACTTGACTGAGAAGCTCCAGGTTCGCAAATATGACCCTGTTGTTCGCAAGCACGTCATGTTTAAGGAAGCTAAAATCAAGTAATTGGTTGTTGTTTGGTCAGGATACTGGCCTAAAATCTTTAACGCGCCCCTGAAAAGCGGCGCGTTTTTGCTGTTTAGCATATTAGAATAATATTGAAGCGGGTTAGATCAAACCGCATCGCCAAATTAATAGATTAATCAGGCAGGAACTTCTGAACGGTTTCCAAGAAGTGTGGGACAGAAATCGGCTTTGCGATATAACCTTCGCAGCCGCCTTCACGGATTTTTTCTTCATCACCCTTCATGGCGAAAGCCGTCACGGCAATAACTGGAATATCCTTGAGATCATCGTCAGCCTTAATCATTTTGGTAACTTCAAGGCCCGAGATTTCTGGCAATTGAATATCCATCAAAATCAGATCGGGTGAATGTTCACGAACCAGTTTCAGCGCATCACGGCCATCAACCGTTTGAACAGTCTCGTAACCATGCGCTTGCAATAAATCGTTGAACAATTTCATGTTCAGATCGTTGTCTTCAACGATCAGAATTTTCTTGGCCATTTAATATATCCTCGCCGCCGTAGCGGACAGGGAACGCCATCTACAACTGATGACTGACTTCCCCCGTTCTGGTTCGCAGAATGAGATATTCCAAAGATCAAGTCAAACTAAGGTGCGTCCAACGCCGGACCTAATTTGACGCAGAAAAGGCTTTTCACACCCTATTCGGCAAGCGATCAATATAGGCGCTATCAATGGGGGACCCAAACCACATTCAGGTTTACACCCATCGCTGCCGTCATGGCCATTAAAGTCAACGCTAAGCAAAAAGCTTTAAAATTGGTCATCCATGTTTCCTTTGCTTTCTTGCATCGGCGCCCAGGGATACACAGAACTTAGACCAAATCATGTCGACAGGATGTGATGATGCTCACGGGTGGAATAATCGGAAAAACAATGCACGCAGACAGTTTTTTACTCGCCGAGAACTTCCTCGACCATCTCGCGCAATTTGGCGAGGTCTTTAATCAGCAAGCCACTTTTTTTGCGTTCGACAATATTTTTGCGAGCTAAATCGCTAAGAACGCGCGCCACTGTTTCACGTGTGGTTGATACCCTACTTGCGATATCACCATGAACCGGGATTGGACGGATTTCAGCCTGGTTTTCACCAATTAGGCCACTTCGTGCCTGGCGTAACAAATCTGCCTGCACCCTGTTGTTTGCAGCCAGTGTACTCAAATCCATGATTCGGTCAGTAGAGTTTCTGATAATGCCTGCCAAGGCGCGCAACACCCGGAATGCAATCTCGGGATTGCTTTGCAGCAGCTTGATAAAACGGTCTTGGGGTAATGCTGCGATCAAGCTACTTTCCAACGACATCACGCTGGCGGATCTCGGTTGGCCATCAAGTGCTGATAGCTCGCCAAAATGACTTCCATGATCAAGGTCTTCGAGGGTTATTTCTTTCCCCGCCAAAGAATAATTGACGATCCGAACACGTCCATCGACCACAAAATAAACGTCGGTTGAATCACTCTGGCGATCAATGATTTGCTCATGATCGGTATAGCGCCGCCAAGAACAGGCCTTTTCCATATCGGCCAAATCTTCAGCACTCACTCCATCTAATATTCGAATTTCAGCCAATGAAGCTGCATCGTTCCCTGACACGTCTACCCCCGAGCACAAACTTAAACGCCAACTTCACGCTGGCACATTTTGGTCATAGTACCGGGAAAGTGAGCGCATTGCGAGTGTCAGATTAAACCGTTCAACGACATAGCTAACGCGCGCTAAAGCTTGCGGCAAAATCATTGTGTGATCTAAGGTGCCGGAACCATACAGGATGAATTGATGCCGAAAACTCAACCACCCAAAGACCAAAGCGCGAATGAAAACATAGCGATTGTGGTGCCGTGCTATAAAGAACGGGACCAAATTATAGATGTATTGTCGAACATAGGTCCGATCGCGCGATGGATTTTCGTGGTTGATGACGCGTGCCCAGATAACACGGGGGATTTTGTCGAAGCGAATATCAATGATCCGCGTGTCGTCGTCAGTCGGAACAAAAAAAACATGGGGGTCGGCGGCACGACGCTTGCAGGCTACCGACAAGCGATTAACGCAGGTGCGGATATCATCGTCAAACTGGATGGTGACGGCCAGATGGACCCTGCCCTCATCCCACAAATCATTGCACCGATCCAAGCTGGCCAAGCCGACTATTCAAAGGGAAACCGCTTGCATAGAGCCGATGCCGCACGAGGCATGCCGTTTATTAGGCTTTTTGGGAATATCGCGTTGACGTTCATGTCTAAGGTTTCCAGTGGGTATTGGACGATCATGGATCCGACGAATGGCTTTACGGCCATTCATGCCCGAGTGGCCAAGGAACTAGTCGATCAGGATATTGCGAACGGCTATTTCTTTGAATCAGATTTGTTGTTCCGATTGGGTGGCCTGAACGCCGTGGTTCAAGATGTCCCGATGCAGGCAAAATACGGCGATGAAGAAAGCAGTTTGAGTATCCGGCGTGTATTCTTGAGTTTTTTAACTGGGCATATCTGCAACGCCTATCGGCGCATTTTTGACACCTATTTTATTCGCGACCCCGGCATCACAACGCTAGAGCTTGTTTTTGGCAAATTGCTCTTACTCTTTGGCATTGTATTCGGAAGTTATCATTGGTGGCGCAGCGTAGAGACCGGCATTCCCGCAACGGCAGGGACCGTCATTTTAGCAGCTGTCCCCGTGATTCTAGGCGTGCAATTTATTTTAGCATTCATCAGCTCAGATATTCGACGCGTTCCAACGACACCCATTCATCCGTCATTGCCGCCATTAAACGGCGCGATCACTAAAGT
The DNA here is from genome assembly GCA_002389175.1 of Rhodospirillaceae bacterium UBA4479. Lineage (GTDB taxonomy): Bacteria > Pseudomonadota > Alphaproteobacteria > Rhodospirillales > Casp-alpha2 > UBA4479. Next base: position 12,689 of record DGNZ01000437.1, read on the forward strand.
GGAATAAACACACCACCGCGTCGCGGATCTGCGGCACCTGTCACAATTCCGCGTTGGCTGCGCTGAATGGCATGGACACCGCCAAAGAACATATTAGGGGCGGGCCACGTTTTCGAATCTATATAATCGTCCTTTAATGCTTTGAGCGTTTCACTTGGGAAGTCTGGTTCCACATCAAGCTTACCTCCTTCCAAATGAAGGCGCGGTGCCAAGACCGCATCAGATAAATTCATATCGAAAAAAGCCATATTGGCGATAAATTGCGTGACTGCCGATCGTATCCGGTTGGAGCCACCAGACCCGAACCCGATCACGTCCCCATCCGGTGAAACCATAACACCAGGTGACATCATCGAAGACATCCGTGTGTTCAGCGGCCAGTTAAAAAAGCCCGCCGCGTTTAAATCTTCTTCACCCAGCATATTGTTGAGCATGATCCCTGTCCCCGGAATGATCGCACCACACCCCTCCCCATTAGAGACCGTCATCGCTGCTACGTTCCCGTCATTGTCCGCAACACTGATATGCGTGGTGCCGCGATGCGCAGGTGGATGGCCCGCAACTTCATGCAAAATTTCAGCACCCTCAATTGGGTTGAGATCAATGCCACTTTTAACCCGGGCGGCATTACATTCGTCCATAATCGACACCATTGCTCGCACATGCTCCACCGTGCCGAACGACATATCTTTTCGATCCGTTTTATCGAGCATCGAAAGTGCCAGCATGATCAACGCGCCGCCAATGGCAGGGGTTGGATTGATTGATATCCGATGGTTGTTCATAACCGACGAGATGGGATCGCGATGAATAACGTTGTAACGAGCCAGATCAGCTTTGTTGATTGAGCATCCAGTAAACGCACCGATTTGGTCTGCTATTTCACCTTTGTAGAACAGACTGGGGCCTTCTATGGCGAGGACCTCTAGGAAATCACCTAATTCTGGGGCTCTGAACGTATCGCCAACTATCTTAATTTTAGTGTCATCATCGTCTGAAATTTTCCGGCAGTATTGTCGCCGGCTTTCTTGCGTTTCAGTATAAATGGGCTCAACCACCGTAAGCAGATACGCCTGAAAGTCATTGATGGGCAGACCGGACTTAGCCAAGCGTACTGCTGGTTTGACAATCTCCGACATCGGCAGACGGCCCAAATGTTTATGAATGTCGAAAATGCCTGCGACGGCCCCCGGTGTGGCGACCGAACCCAAACCGATATGAAACTCTTGTTGAGCTGTTCCGAAATCCGCAGTGATCGCATGAAAATCAACATCATCTGGTGACGATGACGTGCTCGGCGTCTGGGTAAAGAAATCAAAAATTCGAGTCGGTTTTCCAGGCACCTGTGCCATTAAAAAACCGCCCCCGCCCAATGATGCCAATACAGGTTCCGCAACACACGCCGCCAAGAATCCCGCAATCGCCGCATCAAATGCGTTCCCGCCAGCATCAAGAATTTCTACTGCAGCTTTTGCAGTCTCTTCATGACCTGCGGCAACCCCGGCAAAAGAGTGTGTTTCTTTTGTCATATCATTCATTAACGCAATTCGCCCTTAGCCATCAAAAGCGCCTTAAATTGCCGGAACGATGTAATTAGGCACGATCTCAGAGTCGGTTATGCACGCCATATGATCAAGATCGCGCATCACCCCATGGCTTGTAACAAGGCAGGTTTTAAACCCCGCCGCAGCCCCCCCTAGAATATCTGTGTGCAAGGTATCACCGACCATCAGCACCCGATCACGCGACACATTGCGCCCTATTGATTTGGCAACAGCATCAAAGGCATTTTCGAACGGCTTGCCAAAAA
>DGNZ01000246.1 GCA_002389175.1 Rhodospirillaceae bacterium UBA4479
GACGCGGACTCCCCCATGAACCAGGTTCCAAGACCCAATATGGGAACAGACTCGCCGCCAGGTAATTCCATATATCGCATTGTTCGGCTCTCATTCGTTGCATGGATACACTTGCGCATCCGATCCGAAAATCAAACCACACAATTGCGCACAAAAGAAAGCCGCCAATCAAGTCTTGGCGTACGCGAGGGCACGAAAAATAAGGTCGCTGCGTCCAATAAGTGATCTTATCGACCAGGGCATCTGTCATCACCGGTTTTACGAGCACATCATCCATCCCGGCATCCATGCATTGACGTTTGATCTCTTCATGCATGTGGGCCGTGTATAAGATCAAACTCGTTCGCAGTTCAAAGCGGGTATATGACGCCAACACGTTATGCGGCCCTCTAAACCAAGCCGATACTACAGAAATTTTCCCGCCCACCCTTTAGGAGGGCGGTTAGATTCAGGGAAAAAAAATGAAAGCATACGATTTGTCTTCGCTGGATATGCTGATCATTGATTATCACAAATTCTCGTTGTCAATGATGCGCGAAGTACTTCGTTTGCTTCGGGTGCGTAACGTTGTCGTCGCCGAAGATGCGCAAAACGCCATCAAATTGGCGACCAGCATAAAGCCTGATCTCATCTTCTGTGACTATGAAATGTCGACGATGTCAGGCCCCGCGTTCATGCGCGAGGTGAGATCCCGTACTACCGATTGGGACTGCAGAATTCCGATTATCATGCTCACGAGTTATACCGATAACATGCGCGTCATAACGGCGCGCGATGCGGGCGCATCGAACTATTTGTCGAAGCCGTTTTCGGTACGAGCCGTTTATCAACGCATCATTCAAATTATCGAGCACCCTAGAGTGTTCATTCAAAATAAAAATTTCATCGGCCCTGACCGAAGGCGGCGCAAAACCGACACATTTACATGCCAAGACAAACGCAGACCGTGCGATGATATCGCTGAAAGTCCTAACGTCTCGCTCAGTCAAGACGAACTCAACGCCTTACTGCAAGAACCGGCATAGAAAAATGGCTCACCTATGTTTTCGCGCACGACGATTTAGTGCTCAGCGAAACCGGCATCATCGACATGATGGCGATTGTCACCCCCATATTACCGTCGCTTCTTGTCGCAGCCGCATTGGCCGCGCAGTTCAGTGCGGCCGTCGCCGATACTAGTGACTCGGGTGGCCTGATCAGTGAGGTGACCCGATATCGAATTACCCCAAGGGTAGCGTATAGCCTGTTGGTCGGGGCTGGGATCGGACTAACATGGATATCCGACATTTTTTCAATTGTCAGTTACGCATCGCGGGCGTTTGCGATGTATTACGCGATTCAATCTGTCATCTCAGCCGTCCGCGCTTATCAGCGCGGCAACCCAGCCAACTCCTTTGTCTATGCCAGTTTCGCGGTTTTGGGTGTTATGATTTATATGATTGGCGAAGCGGTTGAAGCGCAATAATCTTCTTCTTCGGCGCCACGCATAAAATCTTACCCCATGCTCGATAAAGATCACACGCTAATCATTTCTTAAACATAAGAGATTGTTTATAGTAACATAGATTCTTTAGGCGTTTGGTGTCGTCTGGTATTTAATTCGGGGGGCTACTCGGCCCGCCTTCGATACATTGACTGAGAAACAAAAAATGTCATTTACAACGATTATTGGTATTCTGGGTGCTTTCGGACTGTTCATCGGCTCTATTCTAATTAGCACTGATAATTTTGCAGTATTTCTTAGCTTTTCCAGTTTGCTTATGGTAGTGGGTGGCACTTTCGCTGCCACCTTTATCTCATACGAACCACGATATGTGATTTTGTCGTTAAAACTAATCTGGCGAATTGTATTTGCTCCAAAAATAGGTCGTAATCTTCTTAAAAGTGAAGTGGGGCGAATAATTAAATGGGCTTACGCAGTTCAGAAAAATGGGCCTCAAGGTCTTGAGTCTGAAGCCACAAAAGCTGTTAAAAATGATCCTTTTTTAAAATTTGGCGTCGACCTAGTGGTTTCTGGCTACACCGCTGAGGACGTTCGCTCAATTTTGAACAACACTGTCAATACCACCTACGGACGAAATACGGTACAAGTGAATATCTTGAAAGACATGGCCGCCAATGCACCTGCATTTGGCATGATCGGTACGCTCGTAGGACTAGTGATTATGTTAGATAATATGGGTGGTGACCCGTCCTCCTTAGGTAAGGGGCTTGCTGTAGCGATGTTAACAACTCTTTATGGCGTTATTTTTGCTCGTGTTATTTTCTTGCCAGCAGCATCAAAAGTGCTTCAACGCGAACAAATTGTGAGATTTCGCAATACATTGGTAGCTGAGGGCCTATGTCTAATAGCAGACAGAAAGTCCCCCCGTTTCATCCAGGATAAAATGAATAGTTTTTTAGATCCATCAATCCACTTCAACATTGACAAAGACAAAAAATAACGGCTGAGAAATTCAATCAAGGAGATACGACTTGTCGGAGCCGAGTGACGACGAAGAGGAAGCGCCCGATGAATCTTGGATGGCAACGTTCGCCGATACAATAACGCTTCTAATGGCATTCTTCGTGATGTTACTGACGTTTGCCGAATTCGATATTCCGGCTTATGAGGAACTCAGTTCAGCACTAGCCAACACGGTCGGCGGGCGCGAAGCGCAAACAACCACGCAAAGCCTTAAAATCGATGTCCAGGACATCGTCTATGGAATGCAGGCCGACCAGGCCGTACAGGTAACGTCCGACGAAAAAGGTGTGGTCATCGATTTGGATGCGAACGCGTTTTTCCAACCGGCATCGGCAGAGCTCGTGCTGGCGGCCATTCCGGTGCTGACGAAATTGTCTGAAACTTTAGCTTCACCCAATTACGAGCTTTATAACATCGCCGTCGAAGGGCACACCGACGACGGTCAAATCAGCACGGATAAGTTTCCATCGAACTGGGAACTGTCATCCCAACGCGCGTCCAGTGTCGTCCGCTTGTTTGAAAGCAACGCGGTCGAACGCTCGCGCCTCCAGGCGCGCGGCTATGCTGATACCCGCCCCAAAGTGCCAAATCGTGACCTGCAGGGCGCGCCGATCCCTGAAAACAGAGCCACAAACAGGCGCGTAGTGCTTCGATTGCATCCTATGTCGATTGACGAACGCGATGCATATTTGCGCGCCCAGGAATTCAAACTCCAACAAGAAGAAGCTGCGCAACGGGCATTGGCGGCAAAAGGGCCATCAATTGCTGAACGCCTACCGATTCAACCAACACCCGATCAACTGACAGATGGGCAGCGGCAAATTAAGCTCGCCCTTGATAATGTTATTCGCGATGCCATCGTGCGCGCCAAAGGTGGAAGAAACCTAACCAACGAAGACATCGCTGAACTACAAACAGAAGTTGATCAACTGAGCGTCGCACGCGAGCCAGCACTAGAGAGCTACTTTAGTACGCTCGAAGGCTTCTTGAACGAAGAACGCAATAGACTGTCGTCCGTTCCAGTGTCTAACTAACGGAATTTTCCACGTTGATTATTTGAAGATGGCTTACGCCTCGATTAATCGAGGATCACTTCCATGCCTTCGCGTGACACGAAGTTGCCGCTCCAGGCTTTCTCGGCCGTTTTTGCGAGATCGTCCATAAAGTCGTCATTGTGATCGGGATCATGGTGGAAGATTGCAAGTCGTTTCACATTTGCCGCTTGGCAGAGACGCATCCCCTCTTCCCAAGTTGAATGTCCCCATCCGACCTTTGCCGGGAATTCTTCTTCAGTGTACGTCGAATCGTAGATCACTAAATCAGCGCCTTCGATTAGACCCAAAATATTTTGGTCCGGCTTGCCGGGTACATGTTCTGTATCGGTAACATAAACGACTGATTTGCCACCATGGTTGATCCGATAAGCGGTTGCGCCATTCGGGTGATTTAGGGCCGCTGTTTGGATATCGACCCCTTTGGCGAGGCTAAAGCTCTCGCCAGCTTCGAAATCTTCGAACCTCAGGCTGGCCTGCATAGCTTCAAGTGGGACTGGGAACATGGGATTGTGCATTTGTGTAGACAACACATCCTGCACCCCGCCTTGGTTCTTCAGGTGGCCTGCCATGATGTGTATAGAGCGTTCAGGGTCATAGGCTGGAACAAAAAACGGGAATCCGTTGATATGGTCCCAATGTGTATGAGTCAGTAATAGGTGGGATTCTTTGATGTCAGATTTCAGGAACTCATTCCCAAAGTTCCGGATGCCTGATCCAGCATCCATGACAAAACGATAGTCACCAGCTTCAATCTCGATGCAGCTGGTGTTCCCACCGTACTTCATGTGGTCAGGATTCGCGCAAGCGATTGATCCCCTAACTCCCCAAAATTTAACCCGAATCGCCATAATTTCCGTTCAATATTCCAGACGGCTGAAACGGCCAAACACCCTTAGTAAATCGGCATTTATACGCTTCTGACCTTACTGGTAAGGCGCATTGTTGCCAATCTAATTCGTTGTGACCTTTGTCACACACCTACCTGACGAAAACCTTACTGCCAACAGCAACGTTTAGTTGTTTTCTCATATTTCCTTCGATTATCGATATTTACATTAAATTCTTCGAGTTTTCGAAAAACAAAACCTATTTTATTGGGCCATCGCGTCTATTTGGTTAAACAAATCGCGGTCGTGAATATTTGCCGTTTAGCCACAGAAAAAGGGGCGCCCCAAAGGACGCCCCTTAATTCTTAGACGATAAGTGTCTGAGCTTAGAAGCCCATGCCACCCATGCCGCCCATGCCGCCCATGCCGCCCATGCCGCCCATGCCGCCCATGCCGCCCATGCCGCCCATCTTCCCCATCATCTGCTCAGCCATCTGCTTGGCCATCTCCGGGTTCTGCTTGAGCATCTCCATCTGCTCGCGGATGCGCGGGTCCTTCATGAGCTGCGCCTTGTACGCCTCCACCTCGGCGCGGAACTTCGGGTCCTGCATCA
>DGNZ01000039.1 GCA_002389175.1 Rhodospirillaceae bacterium UBA4479
CACCGAGAATTTTTAAGGACTGCTGCGCTACTGTGATCACTGGAAAATTGTAGTTCCCAAGATCAAAGCGGAGTGCCCCATCCATCAACTTATACTGCATCGATCCAAACGCCGCCTCGGGCACATCATGTCCCAAATCGACACCAAATCGGGCAAGATACGCAGGCACCATCTGATCCGCCCATTCCCGACGACAATACAAGAACCCCATGCCATACATGCTGCAGAGGCCCTTTTGAGTCGATGTCGCAAGACCATCGATCATCATGTCTTCGACATCGGTATGCAGAACACCTGCGGACTGCGCCGCATCGACCAGCAAGAAAATGTTCTTTGATCGGCAGAATGCCCCAAGTTTTTTGACGTCCGTGCGCAAACCCGGTGAAAACGTGACCGTCGGCACAGTCATCAACTTGGTTCGATCATCGGCGGCTGCAATCATGGCATCAACGTCAATCCGGCCATTATCATCATCGACAGTTCGGACCTCGACGCCTTCTTTTTGCCCCACGTTAAGCCAAGGATAAATATTGTTCGGATGCTCTACACCCGGTGTGAGAATAATATTATCGCCCGCCTGCCACTTCATCGCCGTCGCAATGATGTTGAGGCCTTCGGAGACATTTTTTGTGTAAGCAATTTCCATCGGGTCCGCATTGATGAGGGCCGCAAACGAAGCGCGGACTTCCTTCATCATTTCGAACAGCGCCGTCTTATCGGTCCGGCCCGTCGTCAGTGCGTCCAAATGTGTATCCAGCGCATCGCGGGCTGCTTTGGGCAACAGACCACGCGTGCATGTGCTGAGGTACGTGTTGTCCGTAATGCCCGGAAACACCTCGGCCATATCAAGATGGATTGAATTGTCGTATGAGTCTTTGCGTTGTGTATTCGCCACGATCATCCTCCGCTTTCAACAAATAATAGCAGAGGACCAGATATTTGTTGGATCAAATATCGTTCAAAAACTGATTTTCCCGATATTGTCCATGACCACGAAGATACCCAGGATGATCGTCACACCGCCAATGCCACCGCGCATCGTCCAGTTCACCCAGGTTAGACTTTTCGCTGTGTAGCTGAGCGGAACCGCGATCAACGCTGACAATGCTGCCATTCCGGCGATTGAACCGACACCGAATAGTAAAATATACAAAAACCCTGTCAGCGGCGTTGTCACCTGGGTGGCCGTCAATACGACAAGCGCGCCAGAACCCGCCATACCGTGCATTAATCCGACAGCGAGCGTCCGCCAAGGCAGTGCGTCAGGGTGATCATGGGCGTGCCGTGTTTTGTCATGCTTTTCTGTCTCGCCCTTGTGGCTGTGCGCATGCATATGAACGGTGCCATCGCCATGGGTATGAGAATGAAAATGTACGCGTTCTCGGATCAATCGCCAGATCACATGGGCGCCGAGCCCAACAAGCATGACGCCGACAATCATTTCCAGCCAGCTGCTCATACCATCAGAAATTGTTGCGCCGAAAATGATGGCGGACCCTGCAACAGCGGCCAAAGTCGCCGTATGACCGATTCCCCAAAATGCCCCATGGGAGACAATTTTAGAGACCGATGACTGACCAGAAGCAATGGACGAGACCGCGGCCACGTGATCAGCTTCCATGGCGTGCTGCATCCCGATAAAGAAGCCCAAAAGCAAAATGCCGCCAACCGTTAGTTCCATGTAACTTCTTTCATTCGTCGGAGCCAAACTGATGCTAGACCATAAAGTCCATGAGGCAAGAATGTCGTTCTAAGATCGTCTTAAATTAATCAGCAACGTCTTTTTGAAGCTCAACCGTTGGGCCCGTATCAAAGAACTGCAGGTCCGCGAGCTTTTTATAAAGCGGGCTCAGCCCCAATAATTCTTCGTGGGTTCCGATGGCGTCTATCGATCCCTGATCCATCACCACGATGCGATCCGCTTTGATCACCGTCGATAGCCTATGAGCAATGATCAGTGTCGTGCGGCCACTCATCAGGCGCTGGAGGCCATTCTGGACTAATCGCTCATTCTCGGCATCGAGTGCACTGGTCGCCTCATCAAGTAGCAAAACCGATGGGTTACGCAAAACTGCCCGCGCTATCGAAATTCGCTGGCGTTGCCCGCCGGATAATCGAATACCCCGCTCGCCCAAAAAACTGTCATAGCCATCCGGGAGTTTTACAATAAAATTATCCGCCATGGCATCACGAGCTGCAGCCATCACATCTTCGCGTGAGGCGCCGGGGCGACCATATTCGATATTGGTCAAAGCCGTTTCACCAAACAGAAACGGCTCCTGTGGGACAAGGGCCAATCGCTCACGCACTTCGACGGGGTCAGCCTCGGCGATGTTCACCCCATCAATGCGTATCGACCCACTTTTAGGATCATAGAACCTGAATAAAAGCTCAAAAACCGTACTCTTACCCGCACCAGATGGGCCAACAAGTGCAACCGTTTCGCCCGGAGCAATCTCTAAAGAAAAACCTGTGAGTGCTGCCAAATCGGGCCGGGAAGGATAGTTAAAAGTGACGTTTTCAAACGACACCCGTCCGCCTTGCCCATCCGGCAATGACGCATCATCGAATGCTATCGCATTTTCTGGGCGTCTAATCTCTGGTTCTGTTTCCAGCAATTCTATCAAACGTTCGGTCGCACCAGCTGCGCGTTGCAGGTCGCCATAGACCTCGGACACAATCCCTGCCGACAAAGCCACCATCATGGCATAGAATAGGAACGCACCTAATTCACCACCTGTGATGCTGCCATCAATGACATCACCACCACCAACCAAAAGCACTGCCCCTATACCGAAAAAAACTACGAGGGTAACCGTGGCGTTCAAAAAACTGCGGATTCGATGGCGCTGAAGTGCCGTATCGAAGGCATTTGCCACATCTTCCCCAAAATGGGCGATATCGCGAGCTTCATGTGTAAACGCCTGCACGGTATGAATACCATTTAAGGTTTCTTCTGCGAATGCGCCAACATCCGCGACTCGATCCTGGCTCATCTTAGACAAGGTCCGCACACGTCGACCAAGAAGCAGTACCGGGATCACAACAATCGGCACCAGAATAAGCGATATAGCAGCCAGCTTTGGGTTGGTGACGAACATCATTACAATGCCGCCAACCATCAGAATGAAATTTCGGATTGCCATCGACATGCTGGATCCAACAATAGATTGCAGCAGTGTCGTATCAGTGGTCAGTCTCGACAGGATCTCGCCTGTACGGGTGACTTCAAAAAAGCTTTGATCAAAATGAATAATGCGCGTGAAGACAGCGTTTCTGATATCAGCTACCACACGCTCCCCCAGCCATGCCATCAGGTAGAAACGGATACAACTGCCAGCAGCGATGATGAGACCCAAAGCCATCAAGAAAAAGAGCGCCTTTTCCAATGACCCATCAGTGCCCGTACCAAAACCTTGGTCGATCAAGCCTGTCAGCCCGCGTCCGATCGCTAATGTGGCCCCCGCTGTCAAAAGCAGTGCCGCCGATGCGCCGACCACTTGTGGGGTATATGGGATTAAAAAATACCAGATGCGGCGTAACACCTTGATATTGCGGCTTTTAGCTCGCTCAAGTCCTGGACCAGGCGTCGAATAACGGGCCATTTTTATCTTTCAATAACGATGATATCACATTTCATCGCATCTTAGACGGTGCATCAGAAGGCCACAATTGCCCGATTGTTTCAGTACACAAAAATATCGTATTAGGCGCTTTCAGCGAGCAACGATGCATTCCCCCCTGCTGCCGTCGTATCGATACAAATATGACGCTCCTTGATACACATGCCCGCGACGTCCGCTGCACTGATCAGCGGCAGGATCGGG
>DGNZ01000207.1 GCA_002389175.1 Rhodospirillaceae bacterium UBA4479
TGAACCGATTGCCACGGCAAACCGGCCCGCAAATTACCGCCATTTCCCTCAAACACGCCGATACCACCGACGACGTTATGAAGTAGCTTGTCACCAGACCCAAGGGTCTGCGGCGCCACGGTAGAGCCATAGTATTGAAGGCTAATCCAACTTGCGACGACAACGGGGGCGGTCATGATCAACTCCAAAACGCCGAAACCATTCTCGCTGTCTTGGGTCCAATCGTAGTCATGTAAAAACGCCCGACCGTCCAGTTTACGCCCGGCTGTCCGCGAACGAGGTGCCGCGATAAAGGCCTTACATCCTGCCAAGGCCCATTCTGGCCTTACTTCGGCCCAATCTGTTGCCCGATTGGCGACATCAGCCTCTCCTTCGGACATCGGTAGGCGTAGCGCCCGTTCACCCCGCGTCACCGCGCCCGCCGTCGCCAACCATTTCTTGGTTTTTGCGATATCTGACGAATGCTTCGAAGCAACGACATCATGATCAAAAAGCATCACAGCATCTGTCGTCGTGTCGTGCATAGCGCCGACAAAAAGTGTATCGTCTGGGATTTCGATGCCACGCACGGCTAATCCGTCTCGCACGTCCTTATCATTGAGCAAGCTCGCTAGCAGACGCGCGTTGACGTCACCAGAATATCCACCACAGGCACCGCAATGTAAGGCGCTTGCATAAGGATTGTTTGTGACGTTAGCGCCGTGGCCGACAAGTAAAACAAGCCGCGCAAAGTCGCTGGTCAGGGACATCGCACCCAATATCATCTCGGCACTACCGATCTTGCTTTCCAAGTCGAAATCAGCTGCGAACTCTGGCTTTGGACCTGGCTTGATTTGTGTCGGCTGTAGAGCAAATGCATCGCGCACAAGCTTACCGATGTAAACCGGTCCCATTGCCTCAACAAAAGCAAAGGATGAAACCGCCGCCAACTTAAACCGTCCCCACGCCCACTTTGCCCGTGCCGAATAGCGTTCGGACAATTCATCCTGCTTCATTTGGTCCGCTGGCCCGCCTGAGGTGCTCGATACCGTCGGGTTAAGCAGTACCGGCAAACGCAGCTCTTCGACATCTGATGCAAAGGGCCGATGCTTGGCAAAGACACCAAAGAACCCCGCAAACCCGATGGTCTGGATATCTGGCGACAAGGCTTCAAGGGCTCTTCTGAAAACCTCTGAACGCACATCAATACAAAATGCGGCCTGAAGTGCGGGGCGTTCCAGGCTGCTGGACCGTGTTTCAACCGACAACGTTGCCGACAATTCACGCTGTCCGGCATGATCGACTGCATCTTGTAAGATTGCATCGATGATCAATGCCTGATCAGGCGCGCCGGGGGTCGCATGCGCCTCAATGGTTTCCAACCATTTGTCAGTGATATCCGTTTCATACTGCGCAAATAGGGCTTCTTCCCAAAGCAACCGGATCGCGAGCAAATCAATGATTGTTGTATCGGTATCGCCGCCAAGTTCTGCACGCCAGAGTTCATAGCGCGCGTATTGCGCCCATCCACCTGTCGAAAACAGCAACTGATGCATATACGTCTCAAGCGCATCGACCGACAGCCCAAGCCGCGACGATGCCCGTGACATAGCCTCAAGCGGGCATTCCGGTGCATTCGCTACAAATGCGGCAAAGCCGCTTAGGCCTTGAATTTCAACCGACAAATCATGGGTTGCCCAGCCACGCCAAGCAGACCATGCACGTTTGCCACGCGGCACAACCCAGAGCGCTTGTCCGTTATCAAAGTAACCGCTGGCCCATTCGCCAAGCCGGTCTGCGATCACGCCCGGCCAATCGACATCACTAATGGCCGCTGCCAAATCTGCAACGGTTGTGAATGCGGCCTTCAACTGAGAAGGCTTCTCGATTTCAACTTTAAGCGCATCCACATCAGCAGGTTTGTCATCATGAGAACATGCATTTAAGGCCCACCTTAGATCTGCATCTGTGATCGCACCCGATACGAGACGATCCTGATACCACGTGCGTGGCATCGTGACAGCCCCGCCGCCGATCCGATTAAATCGCTCACCGACTTCCGCCAATGAGTGGGATGCGAGCCCGAGGTATGGATTCACCGCGACAGATGATGATAGCGGCCAAGCTGGTGGAATAAGTCGCGCAGCGTGATCCGCAGACTTTTGGATTTGGTCTGCCGTAAGGCTCTCACGTTCGATAACATCTGACATCTTCATGTACTCCTATGGATCACGTTCAAGAGGATTTCCGTATCGACCAACCGCCAACAAGACGGTCAAAGATGGCGTTGGCATATAGTCCGTTGGCCAGGTGCACGCGCAGGCCCATCGCCGCAGGGTGATATGCCCAAAGCGGGAATGTTGATTGTGCGACGGCGACCACAGCAAAACTGATGACAGTGAGGACAATCAGCGCCCATTCCAATGGCCCCGGTGCCGGAGGCTGAGGCAATGCCCCTGCTGTCAGCCATTCCATGCCAATTTGCAGGGCAAAGTAGCTGACGGACGTGGCAACCGAATAAAATGCCGTTCGGATTGTCAGCTCACGAGGTGCTGCATCAGCGAGGCCCTGCGCAATGAGATATGCGACCCCAAAGATCAAGATCGCCCCCAGGGAGATTTCCTGTGGCGATTTGCTCTCGAACCCGAATACAAATCCGATCACGGCATAGATCGATAGTGCCAGCGCGAATGCCCGTGTCACCGCCCACCCATTCGGAATTGCGATGGGACCCGGGCGCCGGATCGCTGCGACATTTTCAACTGCATTTCCAGACGACAAGAAGGCATGCGCCTTATAAAGGGCACCTCTAAAAATGTGCAGCAGCGCCAGTGGGAATAATGCAAGACCACACTGTAAAATCATGAAACCCATCTGCGAGATCGTCGACCACGCCAACGATGTTTTCACAGCCGACTGGGTCAGCATCGCAAGCCCGCCCAGAAGTGCCGTAAATCCACCAATCATGACCAGCACCGCCAGCACGCCGGGCGCCAGAAGCATCACGTCAGCAAAGCGGATCAACAAGAACCCGCCCGCGTTGATCACCCCAGCATGAAGCAGCGCCGAAACCGGTGTCGGCGTTTCCATGACTTCAACCAGCCATCCATGGGTTGGGAATTGCGCAGATTTTAAAATCGCGGCTAGTGCTAACAGACCTGCTGCAATGACAGTTATTGGTGATCCAACACCATTACTGGCCGCCATCAGGATCGTTTCGATATCCGTGGTATCATATGCCAAATAAAGCATGACGATAGCGCCACCGATGGCCATATCACCCAACCGGGCGACGATGAATTTCTTACG
>DGNZ01000418.1 GCA_002389175.1 Rhodospirillaceae bacterium UBA4479
TCACGGCATTCAAACCACCCTTGGCAGTGAGTGGTGGAGCTACCTACTTACCTTTTTGGGACTTCCAGCCTTCGCTCCATGCATTCCGCGATGCATTTTCTGGAATCCGAGGTGATTTCTGGGGACCGATCAGCAGTTCAATTTTTATTTCCATCGTCTCAACAGGTCTGGCCGTGCTGCTGGGCTCCATGGCGGCCTATGCTTTGATCCGGTTCAAATTCAGCATTCATCTATTGGCGGGTTTGCTATTTGCCGTGTTGGCCATTGGTGGCTTCGTTGTCATGACTGAGATGTGGAACATACGTGTGCCGTATGCGCTTCTGGTGGTCCTATTTGTTGCATTACCGGTGTCTGTATGGGCAAACGGCCGCAATCTCCCCGGTCCGGTCCTCGGCAACGATGACGTCACATTTTGGTTCGTCTCACAACGAATGTTTCCGCCGATTGTGTCCGCTTTTGCATTGTTTTTGCTATACGCAGAAACTGGAAAAGCTGGCTTTCGCCTGTTGGACACCTTTGGCGGCATGGTCCTAGCCTACACTGCCTTCGGGTTACCCTTTGCGGTTTGGCTGATGCGGGATTTCTTTGAAAGCGTCCCTGTTGAAGTCGAAGAGGCCGCCATGGTTGATGACATTGGTCGTATGCGCATTTTTGCTCAAATTGTGCTCCCAATGTCTCTGCCCGGATTGATCGCGACATCAATGGTTGTTCTGGCATTTATTTGGAACGAGTTTCTGTTCGCCCTGCTTCTAACGTCGTCAAGGTGGCAAACGCTGCCAATCCTACTGGCAGGGCAAAATTCTAGTCGAGGTGACGAATGGTGGGCCATTTCAGTAGCAACACTGATTTCGATCATACCAATGATCCTAGTCGCCACATTCTTGGGCCGCATGATGCGCTCAGGAATGCTCTCTGGATCAATCAAGTAAGTTTTCAACGGAAAAATGGAGAAACCAATGAAAAACCTATTGCTTAGCGTCGCAGTACTACCGCTTGCGACCATAGTGCATGCAGAGTGCTTGCCGGATTACACAGGCGTCACTTTGACAATTTCAACACAGAACGGACCGTATGTTGCTTCGGCACTTCAGACAGCAGCTGAAAGCTGGGAGGCAAAGACTTGCGGGGAGGTGAACTTGGTTGAGTTTCCGTTTGGCGAGCTCTATCCTAAGTTTTTGACAGGTATGAGCCAGCAGACTGGAGATTTTGACGTTATCGGTTTCATTCCTGCTTGGGTTCCGGATTTCGCGCCGTATCTCTCAACAATGCCTGCCGAAATGCAGCAAGGCGAAGCTTGGGATGATATACATCCAGTATACCGTGAACGCCTGATGTCATGGGGTGGCGAAATCAAATCCGCCACCATGGACGGCGACATGCATATGCTGAACTTTCGCTCTGATCTCTTCGAAGACGAAGCCAACAAGACCGCGTTCATGGAGCAGTACGGCTATGATCTGGCCGCGCCAATCACATGGGACCAGTACTACGATATTGCTGAGTTCTTCAACGAATCTGATGCTGTTAATTATGGCACCGCCGAGGCATACGCGCGTGGCGGGCAACAGTTCTGGTACTTCTTCAGCCACGCTGCCAGCTACACGAACAACCCTAGCAACCCAGGGTCGATGTTCTTTGACCCTGAGACCATGGATGCACAAATCAATAACGAAGGCTGGCTTCGCGCATTGGAAGAATACAAGCGCGGCTTGGACTTTGGCCCTCCGGGTTCTTTGAACAACGGGTCCGGTGACGTACGCCCACTTTATGCAGGTGGTTCGGTCGCAATGAACCTCGACTGGGCAGACTCGGGCATTCTTGGTGCAACAGAGGGTTCGATTGCCGGAAGTGTACGTACCGCAATGCTTCCAGGCTCTACACAGATCTGGAACCACGTGACCGGCGAGTGGGACATGTTTGACGAACCAGTTGCGTCGCCATTCCTTGCATTTGGTGGATGGCAATTGGCTGTTCCCATCGATAGCAAAAATCAGGAAGCCGCATGGTCTTATGTTGCTGAACTAACCAGCCCTGAGCTTTCCGGTGCAGCAATTGTTACGGCGAATACAGGTGTTAACCCCTATCGACTCAGTCACTACGACAACATCGAGAACTGGCTTTCGATATTCACTGAAGAAGAGGCACGCAGCTATCTGTCGGCACAACGTGCATCACTTGACGCACCAAACGTGGCGCTTGACCTGCGTCTTCCTGGGTTCTTCTCCTACACAGAAATCCTCGAAATCGAGCTTTCAAAAGCACTTGCGGGTCAGGTTGAACCACAAGAAGCGCTCAATACGATTGCGGCGGAATGGGACGAGCTCACAGATGAGTTTGGTCGCGATAGTCAACTCGCTGCCTATCGAGCTTCAATGGGCCTCCCACCACTGAACTAGACCAATAAAAGCAGCGACAGAACTTCGGGCGCCGAAAGGTGCCCGAAGTATTTTATTAGGAAGGTAAAATGGAACATATCGAATTCCGCAAAATTTCAAAATCGTATGGGGCTGTCGAAGTCGTTCCACCGCTTGACCTGTCGATCCATCAAGGTGAATTCATCGTTCTTGTTGGACCGTCTGGCTGTGGTAAAACGACTACTCTCAGGATGCTCGCAGGCTTGGAAGAGACCACGAGTGGCCAAATCTTGATCGACGGCAACGATGTTACGAACAAACGGCCCGGCGAGCGGAATTGTGCAATGGTTTTCCAAAACTACGCCCTTTATCCACACATGAGCGTGCGAGAGAACATCGGCTACGCCATGAAAGTTCACGGCACCCCAAAGGACGAAATCGATAAACACGTAGATGAAGCTGCCGAATTACTCGGGCTTTCAGATTATTTGGAACGAAAGCCCCGAAATTTATCTGGCGGCCAAAGACAGCGTGTTGCTATTGGTCGTGCATTCGTACGCCAACCTCAAGTGTTCTTGTTCGATGAGCCGTTGTCCAATTTGGACGCCAAACTGCGCGTCGAAATGCGAAGCGAAATCAAATTACTACAGCGCCGGCTGAATACCACGGCCGTCTATGTGACCCATGATCAGGTAGAGGCGATGACAATGGCGGATCGCGTTGTTGTCATGCGCAGTGGTGTGATCGAGCAAGTCGACGCCCCAATCACTCTGTATGAACGTCCGGTAAACCGATTTGTTGCCAGCTTCATCGGATCCCCGTCCATGAACTTCTTTGACGCCAGAATTGAGGCGGGTGTCCTAATGATCGGCGATCAACGCATGCAACTTGCTGCCAAGGATGCGGATCGGATCGGAGACTATGGCAACGTAGTCTTTGGCATTCGTCCAGAACACTGTCGGGAAGCTGAGACCGCATCCCACTTGACCTTCGATGTTGAGGTTATTGAACCGCTGGGTTCAAATACACTACTGCTTGGCAAGATTGGTGGTCAAAAAATTATGACGCAAGTCGACCCAAGATTCATAGCAGAGGCAGGTGCACTTGCTACGGTACCAATTGATATGCAAGCCGCGCATTTCTTTAATCCGACAACCGAAGAGCGCATCTAGTATGGTTAGAGACCTTTTCCTGGCAATTGATGTTGGAACCGGCGGAATTCGATCCGCACTCGTGAGTCACGATGGTGAAATCCTAAAAATTTTTCACAAGGAGCATGAGCAGATCGTGCCGCGTTATGGATGGTCCGAACAGCGCCCTGCGGATTGGTGGGCGGGAACGGTCGAGACAATCAACCAAGTACTCGCCGAGGTGGATGGTGCCGCAGCGCGTGTCGCGGCGATCTGCGCATGCGGCCAAATGCATGGTGCAGTTCTTGTGGATTCAAACGGGCTTCTGACACGAGAAACAGCCCCCCTTTGGAACGACAAACGCACGCAACCTCAGGCCGACCAACTCAATAAGTTGATCCAACCCGACGACGCATTGCGCCTGACCGCCAACCTACCCTCTCCAGCTTGGCCTGCTTCAAAACTGATGTGGCTCATGGAAAATGACCCAGAAGC
>DGNZ01000370.1:0-4447 GCA_002389175.1 Rhodospirillaceae bacterium UBA4479
CGGAATGCCCATTTCTTCTTCGACCGTGCACGGCTTGTTGACGTGCCCGGAGATATTGAAAAGCTTGGTGCCCGTGTTGTTCGGACGACCAAGGCCTGCGAACCATTCCGGTCCACGGCGTAAAATGGTTGGTACAACGGCAATACTTTCGACGTTATTTACGGTTGATGGGCAACCCCACACACCCACGTTCGCTGGGAATGGCGGCTTCATGCGTGGCTGGCCTTTTTTACCTTCGAGGCTTTCGATCAATGCAGATTCTTCGCCGCAAATATATGCCCCAGCCCCACGGTGGATATAGAAATCGAACTTCCAACCCGTACCGCATGCGTTGTCACCGATCAGACCGTTTTCATAGGCTTCGTCGACGGCGCGCTGCAGCGCTTCGGCTTCGCGGTAAAATTCGCCGCGGATATAGCAATACGTCGCATGGGCATTCATCGCGAATGATGCAATCAGCGCGCCTTCGATCAGTTTTTGCGCGTCGTGGCGCATAATCTCGCGGTCTTTGCATGTACCGGGTTCTGATTCATCAGCGTTGATGATCAAATAATGTGGGCGTTCACCGACTTCTTTGGGCATGAACGACCATTTCATGCCCGTCGAGAAACCAGCACCACCGCGACCACGCAGGCCAGATGCCTTAACGCGTTCGATGATTTCTTCGCGACCGAGTTCGATCAGCGCCTTGGTGCCATCCCAATCGCCGCGTGCACGCGCACCGGACAGGTTGGGGTCCTCGAGACCATAGATATTCGTAAAGATGCGATCTTCGTCTTTAAGCATCAGGAATCCCCCTTCCCGGCGACGCTCTCGGCGCGGGCAGGTTCTTGGTGTTCAAGGCTGGTCATGCCACCGATCGGCTCACAGGTATGGCGTTCCACTTGTGACCCGGTCTTTGGTGTCTCACCAGCGCGAAGTTGATCGAAAATCCGCTTGGTGGAATCGCTATCTAAATCTTCGTAGTAATCATCGTTGATTTGAACCATCGGTGCGTTCACGCAGGCACCTAAGCATTCGACCTCAAGCAACGAGAACATGCCGTCTTCGGATGTTTCACCCGATTTGATGCCCAATTCGTCGTGGCAAACCTTCATGATGTTATCAGAGCCACGTAACCAGCATGGTGTCGTGCCGCAAACCTGCACGAAGTACTTACCGACCGGCTTCATGTTGTACATCGTATAGAACGACGCGACCTCTAGGACGCGGATCGCTGGCATATCCAAATAATCTGCAATGTATTCCATCGCCGGCACCGGTAACCAACCGCCGCATTGGCGTTGTGCAATATCAAGCAGCGGCATCACAGCAGAACGCTGATTGCCTTCTGGGTATTTGTTAATAGCGGCTTGGGCCAAGGCTTCGGTCTCGGCGTTAAACGCAAATGGTTCGTCCGCACCGTGAACTCTATCGGCGTTTTTCATCGGTCGATCTCCCCGAACACGATATCTACAGAGCCAATATTGGCGACCACGTCGGCCAACATGTGCCCTTTGGATAGAAGCTCTGTTGCCTGCAGGGAAGCGAACCCAGGGGCCCGAATTTTGCAGCGGTACGGCTTATTGGTGCCATCGGATATCAGATAAACAGCAAACTCGCCCTTGGGTGCCTCAACAGCGGTGTAGGTTTCACCAGCTGGGACTTTGAACCCTTCGGTATAGAGTTTGAAATGGTGAATGAGGGCTTCCATCGAATGCTTCATCTCGCCACGTGTCGGCGGCGTGACTTTATGATCGATAGATTTCGCAGGGCCACCCGGCATATTTTCGATGGCCTGCTGCATGATCTTCACGCTTTCGCGCATTTCCAGCATCCGAACGATATAACGGTCATAGCAGTCGCCGTTTTTGCCAACAGGAATCTGGAAGTCATATTTTTCATAGCCATCATAAGGCTGAGATTTCCGCAGATCCCATGCCACGCCAGATGCGCGTATATTGGCCCCCGTGATGCCCCAGTCTTGGCATTGTTCTGCTGAAATGATCCCGATATCGACGGTACGTTGTTTGAAAATTCGGTTTTCCGTCAACAACGTTTCGACGTCATCCAGAATGGTCAAGAAATCTGGGCACCACGCGTAGATATCATCCAGAAGATCTTGGGGCACATCGAAGGCGACGCCACCCGGGCGGAAATAATGCATGTGCATACGGGCACCGCAGGCACGTTCGCAAAATTCCATCAATTTTTCGCGGTGCTCAAAGCCCCAAAGCATCGGTGTCATCGCACCGACATCGAGCGCAAACGCGCAGATGTTCATCAGGTGGTTCAGCAAACGACCAATTTCTGCATACAGCACACGGATCGCCTGACCGCGTACGGGCACTTCGAGGCCCATGAGCTTTTCAACACCAAGCGCGAACGCATGTTCTTGGTTCTGCGGTGATGAATAGTCCAATCTATCAAAATAGCCGATGGCTTGAACGTAAGTTTTATGCTCGATCAGTTTTTCTGTACCGCGATGGAGTAATCCAATATGTGGATCGGCGCGATCAACCACCTCGCCGGACATTTCAAGGACAAGACGTAACACACCGTGCGCCGCAGGGTGCTGCGGCCCAAAGTTGATATTGTAGCTCTTGATTTCGCTTTCAGCCATTTATGATGCCTCCTTCTCGGGTGCATCTTCGTCCGCGCCTTCTGCTTTCTCGTCACCGGGCAGCATGCGTTGCACGCCTTCCCATGGAGAAAGGAAGTCGAATGTACGAAATTCTTGGGTCAGTTTGACGGGTTCGTAAACCACACGTTTTTGCTCGTCGTCGTAGCGCAGTTCGACGTAGCCTGTGAGTGGGAAATCTTTGCGAAGCGGATGCCCCTCAAAACCATAATCGGTCAGAATGCGGCGCAAATCTGGATGATCATCAAATGCGATCCCAAACATATCCCAGGCTTCACGCTCCCACCAGTTGGCGGCATTGAATAAGGATGTGGCACTATCGACCGGTGTGTCTTCGTCGGTGCGCAGTTTCAGACGAATCCGCTGATTGTGGGTCATCGACAATAGATGGTAGACGACCTCAAAACGTTCGTCTTCTTCGGGGAAATCGACGCCGCAGATATCAAGTAACGTGGTGAACTGGCAATTGGCATCGTCGCGAAGGAACTTGAGGATCTTCAGAATTCCCTCTCGTTTCACGGTCAGGCATAGTTCACCCAGACGACCATCTTTTGCGATAACGACATCACCAAGGGTGTCGCTGATATAATCGCCAAGTTCTGTTAGCGCTTGATCCATTAAGCTGAAATCCCAGACCTATCCGTTATTAACGGAACAAGGTTCCCGTACGTTTGATTTTCTTCTGGAGTTGCATGACACCGTAGACCAGCGCTTCTGCAGTTGGCGGACATCCTGGCACGTATATGTCAACGGGAACGACACGATCGCACCCACGGACAACTGAATATGAATAGTGATAGTAACCGCCGCCATTCGCACATGATCCCATCGAGATCACATAACGCGGCTCTGGCATTTGATCATAAACTTTACGAAATGCAGGGGCCATTTTATTGGTCAGTGTACCGGCTACAATAATCACGTCTGATTGACGCGGGCTTGGCCGTGGCACGATACCGAATCGATCCAGATCGTAACGGCTAACGTAGGCATGCATCATTTCAATGGCGCAACAGGCCAGGCCAAACGTCATTGGCCATAACGACCCCGTGCGGGCCCAGTTTACAAGCTTATCGACATTGGCGACCACGAAGCCCTTGTCCTGCAACTCACCCGTGACTTGGCGCAGGATTTCATCCTGCTCGGCCCCAGGTGCCAACGGCTTGGCAATTGCTTGGGCGATTGCCTGGTTGTCTTCGCTTACTCCCATTCGAGAGCTCCTTTACGCCATTCGTAGACGAATCCAATGGTCAAAATGCCGAGGAACACCATCATCGACCAAAAGCCCAACATGCCGATGTTCCCGAGTGAAATCGCCCAGGGGAATAAAAAGGCGACTTCCAGATCGAAAATAATGAAAAGAATAGCGACCAGATAAAACCGAACATCAAACTTGTGACGCGCATCTTGGAACGCTTCGAAGCCACATTCATATTGAGAGTTTTTTTCCGCATCAGGCCTTTGAGGCGCAACGATATAAGATCCGCCCACAGCGACACATGCTATGGCGCAGGCAATCCCAAGAAAAACCAGGATAGGCAAATATTCGCTTAATAAGCTGTCCAACGAACCGTCTCCCCTCGGTTGAAGTCGCTTGAATTAAATCCGTCGAGCAAACGCTTCGAACGGGTCACACCTCTATGATCTATTCATGCCTCACAATACCCTATTTATCAATGCATTGTCTGATTAGGATTAGACTTTTTTCCAACAATTAATCGACAATTGCTTTCACGCAGAAACCACTCACATCGCGTATCAGCGAATGACAAGCAACAATGGTTCTGGGGATATTTTTCTAGGAAAAGTGGCGGGAGTGACGGGACT
>DGNZ01000370.1:4523-4897 GCA_002389175.1 Rhodospirillaceae bacterium UBA4479
CCAACTGAGCTACACCCCCATGTGATGCATGTAAATCGTCTGCATCGCGTGACGGACGGCATGATCTAAAGCACCCCCATTGGGGTGTCAAGCGATCAACAACGGTCATTTCATAATAAAACGAAGATGCTTTGAATTCTTAGTCAGATGAAGTGTAAGAGGCGAAATCAAAGATCGACAAAACGTGTTTAACGGTCGGATGATCTTTGCCTGATAATGGAAGATGAAGGGCTTCAACAGGTGCGCGCGTATCATATCTGCCACGAACGTGCATCGCTTTTAGCCAAAACGGCTGGGCCGATTGAATGACCTCTTGATAATGATCGATCAGCTTCTCGGCAAAACAGGGCGGCTGATAGGACATGATTGGTTTG
>DGNZ01000019.1 GCA_002389175.1 Rhodospirillaceae bacterium UBA4479
GCATTTAAAGTTAGAGTCGGAACGCGGTGGATACGAAGCCAATGCGATGGCTAAGGCGGCGCAGGAGCATGCCTATTCTGCGGTCGCGGAATTGATAAACGCGTCACCCGATGAAATCGCCATGGTCGAAAATGCCACGGCGGCGTGGCTGATGATTTTTCATGCGATGATTCGTAACTTCCAATCTGGCGATAAGATTTTGACGGTCGAAGCCGAGTACGCAGCGAACTATGTGTCGTACCTACAGGCTGCGCGCGACAAAGGGATTGAGATCGTTGTTGTGCCAAGTGATGAAGCTGGTGCAGTCGACTTGGTCGCCCTTGAAAATCTTCTAGATGACAAAGTGAAGTTGATTTCTGTGACTCACGTGCCGACGAACGGGGGGCTGGTTAACCCAGCCAAAGAAATAGGGGCGATCGCCAAGCGGGCGGGGGTTTTGTATTTACTCGATGCCTGTCAGTCAGTTGGGCAACTGCCTGTCGATGTGAAAGAAATCGGATGCGACGCGTTATCGGTCACGGGACGTAAATATTTGCGTGGCCCTCGTGGGACGGGTTTCTTGTTCGTTCGCAAAGATTTGTTTCTGGGGTTAGAGCCCGTCTACATTGACCATTCGGCAGCAGATTGGACAGACATTGGATCGTACGAACTGGTCGATAGTGCGAAGCGGTTTGAGAATTGGGAGTTCTATGTTGCGGGTGTGATCGGTCTGGGCGTTGCGGTGGATTACGCGCTGGAATGGGGTATGGATGCGATCTCTGATCGGGTCATCTCATTGGCGGACAAGCTCCGCATCGATATGGCTGCCATTCCCGGTGTCACCCTGACCGACATTGGTCATCAGAAATGTGGTATTACGACGTTTATCAAAGATGGCGTTGATCCCGGTGACATCAAAGCACGCCTAGATGCGCAGGATATCAATGTATCAGTGTCCCATCGTAGCTCAACGCGCATCGATATGACCCGGCGTGGATTGACACAGATCGTTCGTGCGTCCGTTCATTACTACAACGATGACAATGAGATTGCGCGTTTCTGTGAGGCTGTAGAGGCGCTTTAATCCCGAGAACGGTAATTTTAGCTTAGCGCTGACCGCGTACTTTGGAATCCACGAAATACGACTGAATGCGGGAAAAATACTCGCCCTTGAATTCAGGGTGGCACGCTTCTGTGCCGTCCATTTCCCCGGCAGCCAAACCATGTTGGCCTTCTTCGGAGCGCATTATACGGACCATGGCTTCAGAGCTATCGGTCCCATCAAGACCCAATCGGATCAATTCCATGCGGATCGGTGTTTCCACAGCGGGGCCATAGGCCACTTTGTTCATGCGTGCGATTTCACGGGTGACACCGACCAAATAGGCGATGTAGAAACGGCCTCCGTCTGGATTGCGTCGTCCAGGCGCACGATCACCCAGCAACTGCTGTAGAATACGGATGGTCTCATTGATTTTATCAAGGGCATCATCGAGTGCAAAAGCACCCGGCGGTGGTTTATGCCTGCCTTTAGACGACTTGGAGCGTGATTTCCCATTGGACATTATTGCGCGCACCAGCATTGTCACAACGCTGGCTAAGATAACAACAATGCATAAAGTTTGCAGATCCAAGGGACGTCCTCGTTAATGAATGAGCGGCTATTCGGCAGCCTTATCTGTAAGATTAGCATGACCACCGGGTTGAGATGCAACCCTGATGTCATTTCCATCATCTGGCAATGTGCAGACAACCGTGGTGCCGCGAGATTGGTTTGAGCGGATTTCCACGGTCCCGCCATGTAAATCAATGAATTTTCGAACAATCGTCAGCCCCAAACCCGGCCCATCGCCGCCCCGGGTTTCGTGTCCCGCACGGGCAAAAGGCTCAAACACGCGATCGCGTTCAGATTTAGGAATACCAGGGCCGCTATCACTGACCAGGATGGTGACGCCATCATCGGTACGTTCCGCGCTTAAGGTGACGGTGCCCAGTTTCGGGGTAAATGTGACGGCGTTGTTCAACAGGTTTGAGAACACTTGTTTTAGGCGTTTTTCATCAGCCGAGAGCCAACCAATATCTGGTGGGCAATCAAATTTCATCTGTAAGTTTTTCTGTTCCGCGCGCTTAGCGACAGCATTAAATGCATCAAGCAAGATTGAATGACCATCCACAGTGTCTTTATTGAGCGTCATGCGCCCGGCTTCGATCGTCGCCAAATCAAAAATATCAGCAACGACATCGGACATTCGATTGGATGTTTCCAAAATGCCTTCGGCGTATTCGCGTTGTCGGCTGTTCAATTCGCCGAACATTTCTTTGCCCAGGATTTCGGCGAAACCATTGATGGTGCTGAGAGGTGTGCGCACTTCGTCTGCGACTTTGGCGATGAATTCAGTTTTCATACGGTCGGCTTCGGCCAAGGTGCGGGCACGTTCACGCAATGCTTCTTCAACGCGGAAGGAATCAGTGATGTCAGCGTAACTAACCAGGGTCGCACCATCGGGCAGCGGTAAATTAGCAAACGCCAGCATATGGCCATTGATCAATTCCACGCGTCCTGTGGATGCCTGACGATCCAGGATCTCGGCCGCGATGCGGGTTTTTCGATCTTGCCATGGCTCATTATCGGCGGCCATCCGCATACCCAAAGCCTGGATCACGTCGGGTAGCCTGAGATCTTGAACAAGGTCATCCGTGGTCAAATCCCACAAATCGAGCATTCGTGGATTGGTAAGCTGCAATCGACCGTCGGCACCAAATACGACAACACCCTCGCGTAGGTTTTCGAGGGTCGTTCTTTGCACGCGATCCATAGATTTAAGGGACCGTTTCAGGTCAAGGTTGCCGGATACATCGTCGCACGTCATCACAAGTCCGCCATCATCAAGCGGCCCGATCCGGCGACGTATGGTACGCCCATCGGGCAAATGCATGTCGTCTTCAAAGATATATTTTAATGTCCCAAACCGACCAAGCTCGCCGCGTCGGAACTCAGAAAAATCGGCAACCTCGGGCAGGCGTCGGAGCTCACGAAGCCGGATGAGGAGGTCTGCCATTGATGGTCGTGTATCCAGCCAATCAGGGTCTATGCTCCACAATGTCGCGAAGGCGTTGTTGGCTGCAATGACTTGCGTGTTGGCATCGAATACCACGACCCCAATTTCCAACGGCTGCAACATATCAGCAGGATTTGCGCGCGATGCCGGGGAACTTGATTCTGATGGAACAGGGGCGGGCTGCGATATTTCAGGGAAATCGACGGCAAATCCAATGGTGCCGCCCGTACCGGTATTGTTGTTCGAAAGCGGTGTTTCGGTGATTTGCACGGTTCTGGTTGTGCCGTTTTCTGAGATTTCGGCTGCAGCAGCTATTGGGGTACGCCCTGCACGGGCTCTTTCGGCCAAGCCAGCATCAAGACCTTCAACCCGCTCAGCCGCCCTGTTCATAAAGGCAACCTTTAGGTCGGGATCACGCAGCCACAACGGAATGGGCAGTGTATCCAAGAGGGCAGTCAGGTGTTTGTCTTCCAGGCCTGTTGTGTTGCGGGCCATGGGTTGTGCGGGTTGCCCGCCGAGTGCTGAGATATCGCGCATCCAAACAATATCTGCGATCGGTGTACCGTCCGTGCTGGATGCCCGCGAACCAAATGCCTGGATCGTGGTTCCATTACGATTAAGCAAAATCTCAAACGATGTGCCTTTGGCCCGAAGCAAACTGACGCCGTGTTCCAGTTTTTGGAGCTCATTGTCTTCGAAGCAGACGCGAATATCGTCGTATCTTGCCAGAGTCCCAGCTTTTAATTCGAGCATATCTGCCAAACGTCGAGAGCAGCTAATGCCGCCAGTGGCATGATCCCAAAGGAAAATACCATCAGGTGCCACGGAGAGTATTTCACGTGCGCGGCGGCCATTATTTTCAGCCCGACGCAGATCAGACGCAGCTTCGCGCGCCCGGCTTCGATAAACAAAGACGAACGGTAATACGACCAGCGCACCAAAGGCGATGCCTGTCATCAAATATGGAATAAAAGCAATTAAATCGACCACGGGCGAAGTCTACGCGCCTTGCCCGCGCACGCCAAGCGGGGCCTTGTTAAAAAATGTCATGGTGTATTTCCCAGATTGCGTGCGGTCATCTGATCCGCAACGTTCAACAAATGATCGACGGTTTGTTCCCATTTGGTCATAGAAACGAATTCCCATTGCACTGGATCAGCCCAGGTATCGCGCTCCATATCTTGGGTCCAACGGCGAAATGGAAAATTTGGCATCAGGCCCTGTAGTGCATCGCGTTGACTGGGGATCGCTTGAAACGCACGTCCGCGTGCGATTCTGGGTGCCCGTGCGCCAGAACTATCCAGGATAAGCCATTTGTCTGATGTTTCGATATATTGTGGTAGGTATTCAAACGACGCGTTAAACGCACGGTTCATGACCTCATCCGAAATATGATCGCCGCCGCGCGTAACCCGTTGGCGAACGCGTTGCCAGCATCCCCCCAAATTGGGTAGCGCGAGATAGACAAAATGAACTTTCCAGCCGCGCCTGCGTAGTTTGATCGCTGTTGCCAACGGTTTGCGGCTGACCATTCGGGTTTCAATGATGAAACTGCGGTTTGCGAGTTCGGCGACGGCTAAGCGTTTGGATACGGGGACGACCTGATGAACGGTCCCTTTGGGTAAATCATCGCCATGAGTGAACCCTTGGGCATCATCTGCATCGATGTGGCGTGAGGTGCCAATCCAATCCGGGAACAAGCGATGGCACAGGGATGACTTTCCAGCGCCTGGTGGCCCCGCAATGATCCAGATTTCCCTATTGGTCTCGTCGGTAATTCCCATCTGTTAGATGTAGCCGAAGCGGCCTAAACACAAAACCCCGGATCGCATTTGCGACCCGGGGCTTGGAAGATCATTTTTTGATCTAAGACTTAGTAGCGATATGTGTCTGGCTTGTGTGGGCCATCGACGGATACGCCGATGTAACCCGCTTGTTGCTCGGACAAGGTCGTTAACTGCACACCCAGTTTTTCCAGGTGCAGCATGGCAACTTTTTCGTCCAAGTGTTTAGGCAAAACATAAACGTCATTCTTGTATTTGCCGTCCTCGTTGTTCGCCCACAATTCGATTTGGGCGAGCACTTGGTTAGTGAAAGATGCGGACATCACAAAGCTTGGGTGACCTGTGGCACAACCCAGGTTCACCAGACGACCTTTTGCCAGCATGATGATACGGTGATCATCCGGGAAGGTGACTTCGTCAACTTGTGGTTTGATCTCGTCCCACTTCATGTTGTTCAGGCCAGCGACTTGGATTTCACTGTCGAAGTGACCGATGTTACAAACAATCGCACGGTCTTTCATGGCCCGCATGTGATCTACGGTGATCACATCGACGTTGCCCGTCGCGGTGCAGAAGATATCAGCACGTGGAGCAGCTTCTTCCATGGTGACAACTTCAAAGCCTTCCATTGCGGCTTGCAGCGCGCAGATTGGATCAGCTTCGGTAACCATCACACGGCAACCTGCATGACGAAGGCTTTCAGCAGAACCTTTGCCCACATCGCC
>DGNZ01000024.1 GCA_002389175.1 Rhodospirillaceae bacterium UBA4479
AACAATGGGTTTGTTCCGCAAAAATCGCCTCAAATAATACAGTTCTTATGTGTGTTTTGCTCTGCACACTTAAAATTTCACCATCACCGTGTTGAAGGATAGGACGAAGACTGTGACAGGTTCGGACCTATTGTTGAGCCCATTTTTATGGTGATAAGACTGGGTCCCGGCTTTCACCGGGATGACAAATAAAGAAGATAAGAGACGTAACAACATTCTTCCTAAAATTTAAAACCATTGTCATCCCGGCGAAAGCCGGGACCCAGAATTCCATTAAAGACCTAGGTTCATAGTATCTCACTCTCGACAACGCGCATCCCTTTGGGCATGTTTTTGGGCATGTCCGGCCAAGCCAAACAAAAACAGAAATTTGCCGTCAGAGACGATAACCTGCGGCTGATCTTCTCCGAGACCGAACTCAAAATTCTTGATGAAAAGCGAGCCGACGCCTTCGCCGGTTTCTACGCCATTGCCGGGGTGATCGCCTGCACTGGCTTCATTGCGCTGTATTTCTTCGCCTCCCCGATCCCCGCAAAACTCGAAGGGACAAGTTTTCAGGTGATCAGCGTCGGTTTGGGGCTTGTGGGATTCTTGGGGGCGCTGATTACGCTGGTGTCGCCCATCATCATGATCGGTTTATTGGTCGAGTTACGAAAAGCCGCCAAGGCAAAAGCCAGCCTTATCGATTTGCTGATGCGCTATAAGCGGCCCATCCCGGACATAACGAAAAGCAGCAGTAAAGGGTTCTAGCGCCGCGGCGGTAATTTGACCGTGAACGTGCGCTCCCCTGCGCCATGGACATTGTCAGAGCCGCGGATGATCACTTCGGTCACACCAAGCGGCACTTCGACACGGGCTAAACTCCGGGTGAACGGTTGCTCGTCCACATGCGGGTGGAAAAGCGTCCTGGTCCCGATAACGGCGCCCTGGGGCGTTAGGACTTCCCACTTGTTTGCATAATGGCTCCATCCCTCGTCACGATGCGACAACGTCGCACTAAAGGAATACGTGCCGTCGGCATTGGCCGTCGCCGTGGCATCTAAAACCGATGTCTGCTCGGCGACCACAGGCGTCGTGACCGAAGCCAGTGAACCAATCACTAGACCAGCCAGAACAGAACTTCTCAGAATATGTGACCGCATTGGTCACCCTCCTCTTTTAACGTCAGGGTCAGGGTGATCAATCGCCCCAGGAATTTCAAGAAAAGATCATTTCAAGGCTTGATATTTCTATTTTGTTCTATTAATGTTCTAATAATGTTCTATTTTGAGCACGCAAACAAGCAATACCTGAGCACCGAAGTGCGATAACAAACTGGGAGACGAAATCATGAATACCTGGACCAACGCTGGACGTTTTTTGAGTGAGTTTCTAGCCCTAGGCACGCTGTTCGCGTCCGCCTATGTCAGCATGATGCTGATCTAGTCATCTTTTGACAGAGGTTCGACTTGGCGTTTGTTGCCGTCAGCATCGATGGCAACAAACGTAAAAGTACCCTCTGTCACCTTGATGCGGTTCTCGGTGCGACGACCGCGCAGCACCCAAGCTTGTATCAAGACGGTGATGGATGTCTTGCCGGTCCGCAGCACATCTGCGTAGCAGCAAACAACGTCACCGACGTTGATTGGGCGATGAAATGTAAAACCATCCACAGCCACAGTGGCAACCCGCCCGTCGGCCACATTCCAAGCAGCAATCCCACCTGCGATATCCATTTGCGACATGACCCAGCCACCAAAGATGTCCCCGGATGGGTTAGTATCGGCAGGCATGGCTAACGTCCGAAGAGAGAGTTCTCCGCGCGGCACTTCGACAGCAGACGCATCAGGGGTATTGGATGGCATTTATTTTAATTCCTTCATCATAATGTAAGGCGGAATATACAAGATATGGGTGCCTAATAAAGCATCAGATACCTTATCATCCTTGATGATGGGTCATGTGAAAGAGTAATCTGCAGCCATATAAGCGATTCCGACACGATTTAATGGGGTAGCGGAGACCGATGGAGCGAAGTGACGACATGAACGATTTGTTTGGTGGCGCAGAAGATACCGCCGCATCCCCTGCTGCCAGCAGTGGAAAGCCCGCCAAGAAAAAGGCCAGCGCCAAACCGAATACGGGCCGCACCAAGGACAGCTACACCGCCGAGGACATCGAAGTCCTTGAGGGGTTAGAACCTGTTCGCCATCGCCCCGGCATGTATATCGGCGGCACCGATGAACGCGCCCTGCATCATTTGGCTGCTGAAATCCTAGATAACTCTATGGACGAGGCCGTCGCCGGTCATGCCAACTGGATTGAAATGGATTTGAGCGCCGATTACGTGCTGACCATCCGCGACAATGGCCGTGGTATTCCGATCGATCCGCATCCGAAATTCAAAAACCAATCGGCACTCGAAGTCATCCTGACGACCTTGCATTCAGGCGGGAAATTCGGCGGCGATGCCTATGCGACATCTGGCGGCCTACACGGCGTCGGCCTGTCCGTGGTGAACGCGCTTGCGGATCAACTGACGGTCGAAGTCTGCAAAGACAAAAAGCTATGGACGCAAACCTATTCGCGCGGCAAACCCACCAGCAAGCTGGTCGATGGCGGCGCAGTTTCTAACCGCCGCGGCACGACGATTTCATTCCTGCCCGACCCGACGATTTTTGGCAAAGCGGCACGGTTCAAGCCAGCCACGCTTTTCCGGATGGCCAGGTCCAAGGCTTACTTGTTCCGGGGCGTCGAAATCCGTTGGTCCGTTGATCCAAAAATCATCAAGGCTGACGACGACACCCCAACAGAAGCAAAATTGCACTTCCCGGGTGGTCTCGGTGATTACCTAACGTCGGTACTTGCGAAAAGAAAAACCCTGACCGATGCGCCGTTTGCAGGCGACGCGTCGCTCGCCAACGACGAAGGCCGAGTCGAATGGGCTGTTGCCTGGCCGATCGACGAAGATGCGTTCTTTAATTCCTATTGTAACACCGTACCGACACCGCTGGGCGGCACACACGAACTGGGCATGCGCGGCGCATTGACCAAGGGGCTCAGGGCGTACGGTGAGTTGGTCAATAACAAGCAAGCATCTAAGCTACAGGCCGAAGACGTGGTCGGCGGTGCAAACATTATGCTGTCTGTGTTTATTCGCGAGCCGCAATTCCAAGGTCAGACCAAGGACAAACTGTCGACGGTTGATGCCCAGAAATTGGTCGAAACAGCCGTGCGTGATCACTTTGATCACTGGTTGTCAGCGGCCCCCGAAATGGCGAAGATTCTTTTGGAGTACGCGATTGAGCGCGCCGAATACCGCCTGAAAAGACGCCAGGACAAACAAACCAAGCGCCAGTCGGCAACCCGGCGATTGCGCCTTCCGGGCAAATTATCGGATTGTTCGCACAACACCAAAGAAGGCACAGAACTTTTCATCGTCGAGGGTGATAGCGCTGGCGGCTCCGCAAAACAGGGCCGTGATCGTAAATTCCAAGCCATCCTGCCGTTGCGGGGTAAAATCTTGAATGTCGCCAGTGCGACGGCGGACAAAATGCGGGCCAATCAGGAACTTACTGATTTGATTGAGGCATTGGGCTGCGGCGTCGGCGACCGATTCATGCTGGATGATCTGCGCTACGAGAAAATCATCATTATGACTGATGCGGACGTCGATGGCGCACACATTGCATCCCTATTGATGACGTTCTTTTATCAGGAAATGCGTGGCCTGATCGAAAGCGGCAGTCTGTTCTTGGCACTGCCACCGCTCTATCGCATATCCCAAGGCGGCAAGACGATCTTTGCCCGCGATGACGCGCACCGCGAAGAACTGATGGAAACCGAATTTAAAGGTCGTGGTAAAATCGATATCTCGCGGTTTAAGGGTCTTGGTGAAATGCCACCGGTCCAGTTAAAAGAAACCACGATGGCCAAGGCCAACCGGACCCTGATCCGCGTCACCATTCCAGGCAACCACACCGACGATGATAAAATCGAAAGTCGTGAAACGGCGCGTCTGGTTGATCAGTTGATGGGCAAAAAACCCGAATTGCGCTTTGCATTCATCCAGGAACACGCCCAATTCGTTCAGGAAATAGACGTCTAGGCAGCGGTTCGCGCCTACCCCCTGCCCGTACGCCCCAGATTTTCTGTCCATACGAATTCCAGGCGCTTCAGCGATTCACCGACCGTGGCGACATCGCTCAGGCCCTCTAGGGCTGCGCCATAAGCCTCACCCAGCACCTCTTCACCTGCGCGGACAGCTTCAATCGCGCGCTTGGCCTTATCGGTCGGGATCACCGTCACGGAGCGTTTATCGTGGCGCGTTGGCTTTTGTTTCAGATAACCAAGTTCTGTCAGTTTCCGAATGTTATAGGAAACCTTCGAGCCCAGATAATATCCCCGCTCCACCAAATCACGCACTGCGATTTCGTCTTCGCCCACATTGGTCAGCAGCAATGCCTGCACGCCATTCAAATCATGGATGCCGGCACGGGTCAGCTCGGCACGCACAACGTCCAATAATCGGCGGTGCAGACGCTCAACTAAGTGCGTTAGGTCTCTATAGTCATGGGTCACGGTCACATCCTTGTCATTTTTATGATAAATAGCCCCAGGTGCGGGCATCTGGATATGATTTCCATCACAACCTGATCACTATGGACGTTGATGCGGCACATGCTTAAGGTCCCATATAACACGGTGAACGTATTGGAGAGATGACGATGAAGTTTGTTCGTTTTGGCGAAGTTGGTGCCGAAAAACCTGGTTTGATTGATGATGCCGGACGCATTCGTGATCTCAGCAATCACATCGATGATTTGGCCGGAATCTCACTTGATCCAGATCGCTTGGCACGCCTTGGCCAGATCAACATGTCGGCGCTGGAAAACGTCGACCGTGATGTGCGGATCGGTGCCTGTGTCGGTGATATTCGCCAACTCGTCTGCATCGGCTTGAACTATTCCGATCATGCAGCAGAACTGAATTTACCGACACCCGAAGAACCCGTGATTTTTATGAAATCACCCTATTCGATCACCGGGCCGTTCGATGATATCGCACTGCCACCGGGATCGACCAAAACCGATTGGGAAATCGAACTGGCCATCGTTATTGGCAAAGAAGCCGACAACGTCTCGCGCGCCAGTGCCATGTCGCACGTCGCGGGCTTCACCATTATGAATGATATCTCAGAGCGTGCGTGGCAGCTTGAGGGCACGGGACAATGGACCAAGGGCAAAAGCTACAAGGGTTTTGCCCCACTGGGTCCGTGGTTGGTGACGCCTGATGAAATCGCCGATGTTCACAATCTGAAAATGCGGCTCGATGTGTCGGGTGAGCGGATGCAGGATGGTACGACCAAGACCATGATCTTTGACGTTGGTCATCTGGTGTCATTCGTATCGGAACGTATTTTGTTAAAAGCGGGCGACATCATTGCGACAGGTACACCACCAGGTGTCGGCACCGGCATGACCCCGCCCAAATTCTTAAAAGCGGGTGATGCGTTTAATTTCGGGATCGAAGGACTTGGTGAACAACGCCATACCGTTGTTCAGGGTTAGTCATCGGCGTCCTGATCACGGGGCGCCGATATCCCATATCTAAATGCCCACCCAAGGCCGTCCAGGGTGCTCGTCTCGGGCACATATTCGCAACCGATGACACCACCGTAGCCGATCATATCGCACGCTTCGAAAAACGCGTTGTAGTCATAGGTACCGCTGCCGGGTTCATGCCGTCCCGGATAACCCGCGATTTGCATGTGCCTGATCACATCGAAATTCGCACGAAGCCCCTCGATCGGGTCTTCGTCATTCATCAATGCGTGATAGGCATCGTATTGCAGGGCCACGTTGGGGGCATCGATCATGGCCAAGATCGCCCGCGCTTGTGCCGTTCGCTGAACCAAATACCCCGGAACATCTTGGCCGTTGATGGGTTCGATCAAAATGGTGATGTCCAGCGACTCCGCCAGCTTGGCTGCGAAGTTCAAATTATCGACATATTGCGCCGTGGCGTAGTCCTCTCGGCCAGGCCCAACGATACCGGACATGATATGAATTTGCGGGCACTTCAGCGCCGTCGCCCACTCCAGGGCATCGATGATCGATTCTTTGAAGTCATCAACACGATCAGGCAACGCGGCGATTCCCCGCTCGCCCGAGGCGCGATCCCCCGCCGGGGCATTGATCAACACCATTTTTAAATCAAAGTCCTGCAGATATCCCCACATGGTCGATTTATCCTCGCCATACGGAAACTGGTGTTCAACGTGGCGAAATCCCGCAGACTGCGCCGCTTGGAACCGATCCCAGAACGGTATTTCTTGAAACATATACATAAAATTGGCGGAGAACTGCGGCACATCAAATCTTTCAGTTGAACACGGTGAATATCGTGATTGATCCAAGTCAATGCTGACCAAACCCGGCATCGACAGAATACATTATGATTGAACACTTACTTGAAAAATACGCTGTTGGCGTGCCGCGTTATACGAGCTATCCGACAGCACCGCACTTTTCCGAAACCGTGACCGCCGATACCTATGCCAATTGGCTTTCGGATTTATCTGATCCCCAACCCATTTCGCTTTATATGCACATCCCGTATTGCGAGGAAATGTGTTGGTACTGCGGCTGTTTGACCAAAATCGTCAAACGCTATGCCCCGATCTCAAGCTACGTAGACACCTTGACCGCAGAGATTGATCTGGTTGCCGCGCACCTACCGGGGAAGTTTAAGGCAGGTGCCGTTCACTGGGGTGGTGGCAGTCCCACCATCTTAAAAGCGGACGATTGGAAGCGCACATTCGAAATATTACACAAACGATTCGAATTCGGATCAGATGCCGACATCGCCGTTGAAATGGACCCCCGCACCACCACGCCTGAATACGTTGCGGCACTTGCAGAATGCGGCGTCAATCGCGTCAGCATCGGTGTTCAGGATTTCGACGAGAATGTTCAAAAGGCCATCAATCGTATTCAGCCGTATGAGGTCACCGCGCGTGTGGTCGGTTGGCTTCGCGATGCCGGGATCACCAACATCAATCTAGATCTGATGTATGGCCTGCCGCATCAAACAGTTGCGCTCGTCGAAGACATGACAGAAAAGGCCT
Source organism: Rhodospirillaceae bacterium UBA4479 (assembly GCA_002389175.1). Taxonomy (GTDB): domain Bacteria; phylum Pseudomonadota; class Alphaproteobacteria; order Rhodospirillales; family Casp-alpha2; genus UBA4479. Next base: position 7,109 of record DGNZ01000024.1, read on the forward strand.
TATCGCTAGCACCGACACGCATCGCCCTGTTCGGGTATGCCCATGTGCCGTGGATGAAAAAACATCAACGACTGATTCCCACTGAATTATTACCGGATACGTTGGAGCGGTATCGCCAAAGCGAGACCGCAGCGAAAATGCTGGTCGAGGCGGGATTCAATCGCATTGGATTGGATCACTTCGCCGCCCCCAAAGACACCATGACGCGGGCCGCCCAAGACGGCAGCCTGCGCCGGAACTTCCAGGGCTATACGACGGATACATCCGATACCATGCTGGGGTTCGGCGCGTCGTCCATTGGCAACATGCCGCAGGGCTATGTGCAGAACACATCCGCCATCGCGAACTATACACGGTCTGTTTCTAATGGTGAATTGCCGATTGCCCGCGGCCTTAAGGTCTCGGCCGAAGACAGGCTGCACCGCGATGCCATCAACATGCTGATGTGTGATTTACGGTTGGACGTCGCGGCCCTGTGTGAACAGCACGGTGTCGCGGATTCCAGATTGGACTTCGTCTTTGAGCGCTTGGCCAATCCATTAAAAGACGGCTTGATGACGTTGAATGGCCGCACCATTCAGGTCACCGATGCCGGGCGTCCGTTGGTCCGTGTGATCGCTGCCGCGTTCGATGAATATCTGGCACATGCCAAGGCGCGGCATTCCATCGCAATTTAAATCACGTCTTAGACGAACCCTCGGGCACGGATTTCTGACGCGATGTTTTCGGCAACGCTGAGCTTTTGCGGTGCCCATTCAAGATCAATCGTCCCCTCGAACGGCTTGGCGTATCCCCCATCATAAAGGGATTGATGCAGGCGCGCGTGCTTTGGCGTGATCAATTCTGGCGGCGCAAAGATATAAACGGGCTTGCCCGTCGCACAGGCTTCCGAACACATGGATACGGATTCGCCCGTCACGATGATCGCGTCGGCCAATGCCAGATATCCAGTATACGGATTTTCATCATCGCTATCCCAACGATGCAGCATCGCCGAACCATCCAAGATTTTGGAAATCGTATTCACCGCATCACCTGTACGGCGGCTGGTTGTGACCAACAAACTGCCCTGCGTCTGGATGGCGATGTGATTGATCTGCTGACACAAGGTGCGCGCCATGTCATCGCTAAAGGTGCGACGTCGGGTGCTGCCACCGATCATCACGGCTATGCGTGGTGCCTTTGCGGGATTTAGTCTTTCCGACCAAGCGGCCACAGCGGATTCTAATCTCACAGGCGTCATGCCGTGCGGCGCACCAGCGATCACCAGCGTATTGGAACCTTCATCTGGCTGATCATGGGCAGGCAAACACATCAAATCGAAATCATCACGCCCCGAACCTGGATCCATGATTTGGACAAGACGTGTGGTGTTACCTGATTGCGCCTTGATCCACCGTGCGATGGGTGCCGTGCGGCGCCCCGCTGAAACCACCAATGTCGGCCACGGCGGTTGCAGCGCCTTTTTCGATGATGGTGTCAGGCCGTTCAACGACGCACCCAAAATGATATTGGGCAATTTCGCAGCGGGGCCGTATTGCAGTTCGATCTCGGTCACAGGTAATCCGAGCGCACCCGTCACGCCGAGCGCCTGGCTTCTGTTGCCAGCGCGGTCATCAAGTAAAACCCAAATGAGGGAATTTTCATTCAAAATCAGAACACCCACGTTGTCATTCTGCACAGCATCCCATTGGACACTTCAGAAGGTCAAACAGTTGGCGACTTGCTCCGCTTTGTAAACCGTCATGGAGCCTGCGCGACCCCGGACTTTGATCACCATTGTTGGCAATTCAGATGCATCAAAATTCGCTTTGTGCCGCAATGCCTCGCTGAATAACAATTGCACGCCATGGTCTTTGGTCTCACCCTCAAGACGCGCCGCCGTGTTCACCGTATCGCCGATCACCGTGACTTGCGTGGCGCTGCCATACCCCATGGTGCCGCGAATAACGGGCCCTGTATGCAGGCCGATTCCCAATCTCAAAGGCTCATCCAAATCATTTACCAAGCGGGTGTTCATCTCGTCCAATTGCTCGGCCATGCCATGGGCGGCCTTCAACGCGTTCATCGCACCCATGGCAGGATCATCCTTGTCGCCAAACGTCGCCATGATTCCATCGCCAATGTACTTGTCGATCTTGCCACCGTTTGCCTCGATCACCTTGCCCATGGTTTCGAAATACTGGTTGAGCAAATAAATAACATCAAACGGAAGCTTCTTTTCAGATAACGTCGTGAAGCCGCGAAGGTCAGCGAACATGACGGTCAACTCAACCTCGTGACCCATCGTAAATTGACCAGGCCGCAAGGCTTCTGCAGCGGTGACATCGGGCGGCAACAACGGCTCACAGATAATATCCTTGGTGGGTTTTAGCTGGCACGCCAATCGTACGTTCGCAGGCAAACCTAGTTTGCGCAGAATCCGAGACTCTTCTTCGCCGGGTGCTGCGCAGGCCCCTTGGGCGGGATCAATCAGCCGAACCCGACATGTCGAACAGCGCGCCCGCCCCCCACATACCGATGCGTGCGGAATGCCAGCAGCCTTAAAGGCTTCTAATAATGTCGCCCCCGATTCGATCACGACACGCTGGCCCGTGGTTTGATGCATGGCACGAACCATGGACTTTCTATTTGCAATAAATTGGCGCACGTAACGCAAAACGAATACCGTCAAGACAGCAGCAACATAGCCGTACATCCAATTGTCGCGAACCTCGAATAAATGCCGAACCGCATCGTTATCGGGAAACTTGATCGCCTGAAGCAGGCCAAACAACCAACTGGGATCTTCGACCAATCGAAGGACTTCCAACCCTGCAGATACAAACCCAGAGATCGCCAATACGGGGAGAACCAACGCCAACATATAAAGCTGCGTCGACCAACGCGCATACCATGGCTTCACCTTTAACCAGTGATGAATGCCCGTGCAGCCATGGGCCCAGGCGACGCACAACAACGTGACCTTCAGCCATGTCTTGGTCGCATCGAAATGCCAGTCTGATGCCAGCACATACGCGTAATTGGGCTCTAAGCCGAACGCCAGACGGGCATACGCGGTGCCGACCGCATGATCGGCAATCAGCAACGGGATGAGCAATCCCAAAGTCAACTGGCTCCATTGCCATATCGGCATTTTGAGGGTTCTGCGGGAATATATAACCCAT
>DGNZ01000269.1 GCA_002389175.1 Rhodospirillaceae bacterium UBA4479
AAAGCCCCACGTCTCGTAGGCATCGACGGCCAATGCTTGGTCGTCATTCAGGAGCGCATAATAAAGATTGATCACCGCGGTCACGAATTTTGGCGGGAATATCCGAATACAACCATAATCCAATAAATTGATAGAGCCATCTTCTCGCGCCGTATAATTGCCCAAGTGCGGATCACCGTGAATGATCCCGTATTTATAGAACGGCACGTACCAGGCCCGAAACATGCTGAGCGCCAATTCGTTGCGCTGTTCCAAGGGGGCATCTTTGAAGTCTAACAACGACTGGCCATCCAGCCATGTCATCGACAACAGTCGCTTTGACGACAAATCCATCAACGGCTCAGGGACATGGACACGGTCTTCTCCATCGTGCATGTGCCGATACAAAAGCATGTTCTTGGCCTCACGCTCGTAATCCAATTCTTCACGCAGACGCTCAGACAATTCTTTATGGATCTCGCTCGGGTCAATGGATTTGTCGTATTGCCGGTATAGCGAAAAGACCAACTTCAATTGTTTTAGGTCTGCTTCGACGGCTGACGACATATCCGGATACTGGATTTTGCAGGCGAGTTTTTGCCCGTCCAAGCTAACGGCCCGGTGGACTTGGCCCAACGATGCCGCTTTGCAGGCTTCACGTTCAAACTCTTCAAATTTTGACAACCAGCCAGGACCCATTTCTGACGTCATGCGCCGCTTCACAAACGCCCACCCCATAGACGGGGCGTTGGTCTGCAGCTTGATCAATTCTTGAGTATATTCTTCTGGCAGCACATCGGGGATTGTCGACAGAATCTGTGCCACTTTCATCAAGGGACCTTTGAGCCCGCCTAACGCCAATTGGATATCGCGCGCATGTTCGGATTTATCGAACTTCATACCAAACACACGACCGCCAACCGCCTTGGCCGCTACGCCACTGACAGCACCGCCGACTTTGGCGTAGCGCTTCACCCGGCCCGAAAAGCTATTATTCTCACTCATTATTGTTCTATCTCCTGGGGCTTACGCCGCATTATTGGATAGATCGTTTTCCGCGCACCAAGACAGGATATCGTCGGCAACAAACTGCCATCCATCTTCGAGCATCATGCCATGGCCCATGCCATCATAAATTTTGGCCATTTCACCTGCCAAAGAAGCGGTCCAATGCACATGGGCAGGCGGAATCAAACTATCCTTTGCTGCACCTTGTACGAAGATAGGCGTCCCCCAGATTGATAAAATATTTGGCATAAACGGCAAATAAAGTCCGGCGACGGCCATGCGGCTTTCGTGTTGCATCCGAATTGCATATTCCTGAACCAATTTAGGGTCCGTGGTATCAGAAAATAAAGCCGCCTGAACACTATCGATCGAACCTGGTTCACCTGCATGTATCGCTGCGACATCCATAAACAATGATGGCCTTGATACCAACAAATCCATTGCAGGCGCCGCCATGCCGGTGGGTGGCACGGACGCCATTAGAACAAGACCAGCCGTTTCACGCTCCTCGCTTGCACGCCATGCCAATTGCCCCCCCATGGAATGCCCGACAAGAACAGGCGGTTCATCGAATTGATCGATGGCGATCAGCACAGCTTCTAGATAATCAGACAACCCATAATTTTGAAGGTTTTCAAAATCTGGACGTCCAAGACGCCCGGGCAGATCAACGGCACGCGCGACATAACCGTGATCAGCAAAATGTTGCATGAAATGCTCGTCCCAACACCAAGCGCCAGAAAAAGCCCCATGGATGAACAGTACTGGTGCGCCAGTTGCCTTACCCTTGGGCAGGCGTTCTATCAAATGCACATCGGTCAGTTTTGAAGTCGTCATTGTAACCCATCCAAGTCGGCTTCAAGTTCATCGATGAAACCTGAAATGATATTAAGCCCCCTGCTCCAAAACTCAGGGTCACTCGCATCCAGCCCAAACGGTGCCAGCAGTTCGCGGTGACGATGCGTGCCGCCAGCAGATAGCATTTCCAAATATTTCTTTTGGAAATCCGGATGACCATTTTGATAAAGGTCATAAAGCGCATTCACGAGGCAATCACCAAACGCATAGGCATACACATAAAATGGTGTATGCACGAAGTGTGGGATGTAGGCCCATAATGGACGGTACGCATCATCCAGTTTAATGGCAGGCCCTAAGCTCGCGGATTGGGTTTCCATCCAGATATCACCCAGGTCATCTGGGGTCAGTTCCCCCTGACGTCTCGCATCATGGACGCGGGCTTCGTAAGAATGGAAAGCAATCTGTCGCACCACCGTGTTCAGCATGTCTTCGACTTTGCCGGTCAATAGAATGCGCCGCTTGGCTGGATCGGTTTCCGCATCCAAAATGGATCGGAACGTCAGCATTTCGCCAAATACAGACGCCGTTTCAGCAAGCGTCAGCGGTGTATTCGCCAGTAACAAACCTTGCGGCCCAGCCATCACCTGATGCACGCCATGACCCAATTCATGGGCCAACGTCATCACATCACGAGGTTTCCCGTAAAAGTTCATCAACACATATGGATGCGCAGACGGCACCGTCGGGTGCGCAAATGCACCGGGGTTTTTACCCGCACGCGGTTCGGCATCGATCCAGCTTTGGGCAAAAAATGTATCGGCTGTTTCCGCCATTTCCGGCGTGAAATCGCGGTATGCATTCAGCACGGTGTTCTTGGCGTCATTCCATGAAAATTGACGTTCTTCCACCGCGGGTGTTGGGGCGTTCCGATCCCACCAATTCAGTTGATCGACACCAAAGCGCTTGGCCTTCAATGCGTAATAACGATGGCTGAGGCGATCATAGTTGCTGGTGACCGCAGAGACCAAAGCATCGACCACGTCGTCTTCAACTTGGTTGGCAAGGTTGCGACCGCTCATGGGGCGATCAAAGCCACGCTTAACGGTTTCAATGTCTTTATCTTTGGCGATGATATTGGCAACCAGGGAAAACAATCGAATACGAGAATTAAGACCCTTTGATAGCCCTGCCCCTGCGGCCTGACGCTCGGCAGGATCGCTATTGGCTAGTTTATTCAGCGTATCTCCCAGCGGTAGTTGTTCGTTGTTCACATCAAAACGAAGCTCTGACATGGTTTCCTCAAACAACCGTGTCCAAGCCCCATGGCCTGTTACGGATTTTTCGTGCAGCAATTCCTCCGTATCTTTATCAAGCTGATGCGGCTTCATTTGCCGTTCAGAATCGAGCCACGGTTTAAAACGGCGCAGCCCATCATCCTGATACATCGTATCCATCATATCGTCGTCGATGGCATTGATTTCCAAAGTGAAGAAAATCAAACATCCCGTTATTGCGTTGACCCGTTCTTGGCATTTCTGATGGAATTGCGCGACGACTGCACTATCGGTATCTGCTGCATGCAAAAGCTGC
>DGNZ01000360.1 GCA_002389175.1 Rhodospirillaceae bacterium UBA4479
GTTCCCTCATTCAGATACAGACGCGCCGACGTTGTTATTGTTGCATGGGACAGGGGCCTCAACGCATTCATGGGGCCCAATCATACCTTTTCTGACGCCCCGTTTCACAGTCGTCGCCGTGGATTTGCCAGGGCATGGCTTTACCGAACGACCATCGACCGCGCAATTGTCCCTAGAGGGTATGTCACGCCTGTTGGAAAAGCTCTGTGAGACGTTGGACGTATCACCTGATTTCGTCATTGGGCATTCTGCAGGTGCCGCGATTGCAGCACACATGACGCTGGGCAAAATGATTTCGCCCGCTGGGTTGGTGAGTATTGCCGGCGCGTTTATGCCGATTGGTGGCCCGAACAACGGGCTTTTCTCGTTGGCGGCAAAGTTATTAGCAGGGAATCCGCTGGTCTCTAAGATATTCGCATGGCGGGCACGGAACCCTGCAATCGTACGTGAATTGATGGATCGGACCGGGTCCAAGATTAAGCCCGAGGCCTATGATCAATATGCTGTGTTGGCACGGAACCGCCGACATGTTTCGTCTGCGCTTGGGATGATGGCGAACTGGAATTTGCGTGGCTTAAACAAGGCATTGTCAGGTCTTTCCGTGCCTTTGCTTTTGTTGACGGGGCAGAACGATACCATGATCCCCGCAAGCGACGGCCAGCAGATTTCAAAGTTGGTCAAAGGTGCACAGCTGATCAATATGGAAAACCTAGGCCACCTGTTGCACGAGGAAGCACCGAGCGATGTTGCCGAGCAAATCATCACATTTGCAGACAAGAACGTGGCAAAGTCAGGTTGATATGGAGATTTTTAACCTAGGTCTGGTTGAACTTGTCATGACCTTTGGCGGGGTTCTTGTTTTTGCGTGGTGGCAGTTTCGAGATTTGAAGAAATACAAAACCGGCGAGAAAACGGATCAAAAAGACCGTGAACGCTGGAAAAGCGAAAAAGACTAACGCTTTCGCCGTGGCATTTTAAACGGCAACAATACCTGAACCCATTTCGATGAAAACCGATCCAGATCAAGGCTTTCGTGCATGGCGGTGACGCGTTCCCCGAGGAGTGTGCTTTCGACCATGCTGCGGGCGTAAAATGGCGCATCCTCTAGGATTGAAATGACTTTGGGGGGATCATGCGGCTCTGATTGCGTCGCTCGCGATACACGCCATAAATTCTTGGGTAGCGCCATTGTGTTAGGCGCATCGATATCAGAAACCGTGCCATCAGCGTTGAATAGTCGCGCGAGAGAAAAGGGCGTGCCGTCGCGGCGGATCACGTCATAAAGCACCACAGACCGGTCTCCTGATAAGTTCGCGCGTGACCAATCCCAATACTTAAAACCAGCTTCTAAAGGCTCTGAGCCCCAGTTGGTATCGAAGTATCCCGTGCCCGTCCACGACCGATTGGGGGCTGAAAATGAAACATCCACATCGCACATGGGGGCGATGGGCCACCAATGGTGGCATTCATCAGAATCGAGGGCCACTTTGGCATCCGTAACGCATCGCGGTGTCATGGTGACCTTGCCCGTCAGGCGGGACGGAAACGGCACTGTTACTTCGTTGACATCGATGATCAGTTTGCCATCGGCCCACGTCAGGGCACTGGGCCCCACCTGAAAACGGTTCTGTGATTGGCTGAGGCCCGCTTGGGTGCGTTCCGTCATGGCCCAACGTTTGCCGCCTTTGCCATACAGCGACACATTTATCGCACAGTGTTGATAGGGGTCACCAGCACCGATGGCGCGTGACCATGCGTAGTACGGAGAGAACACGCTGCCAATGAATGCGATAATCGTCAGGCCGTATTGATGGTCATGGCTAAATGCGTCCACGTACCACCAATGATATCCGTGTTTGGGGACGGATACGGAAAAACCTGGACCGCTCAAATGTGCGCTTTCATTTGCAGGCGGTGGCGTCGAGTCAGTGCCCATAATTATTATTGTTGATCCTTAAACAACCTTGTGGTTACAATGTGTCTATAAAACTTGACACTTTGCAATTTTTATTTGAGAGCAAGTAGCGTGTCAGAGACGAATAGCATCTATTTTCGAGTGTATTTTTGCTGGTGATTTATTAAGGGGTGTAACGATGGACGCGATGGCATTATTTGAAAAGACGCTTACCGACGCCCTCAGAAAATCTGATGACCCCGGTTGTCCGCCGACACTTCGAACTGCATTATTTTACTCTGTATTCCCATCTGGGCATAGGATTCGTCCTAAGCTCAGTTTGGCAGTTGCCAAAGCCTGTGGCTTCGCCAACCCAGATCTCAGCATGGCGTCAGCAGCTTCTATCGAATTGCTTCATTGCGCGTCGTTAGTTCACGATGATTTACCGTCCTTTGATAACGCAGCGATCCGTCGTGGGAAGCCATCGGTGCATGTGGCATTTGGCGAGCAAATAGCCTTATTGGCCGGTGATGCCCTTATTGTCATGGCCTTTGATTCGTTGGCAACAACAGCGGCACGAAAGCCAGAGCTTTTAGCTCAACTCATTCAAATCGTTGCATCTTCTGTGGGGGCGCCGCGCGGAATCGTTGCAGGCCAAGCCTGGGAATGTGAGCGCAAAGTTAATCTTGCGAACTATCATCAAGAAAAAACTGGTGCCCTTTTTGCCGCTTCAACAATGGCAGGGGCAGCGTCATCAGGCTTCGATCCGGCACCTTGGAAAAATCTTGGAATGGCCATTGGCGAATCGTATCAGATCGCTGACGATATCCGCGATGTGTGCTCTACCGAAGAAGAAATCGGCAAGCCCATTGGCCAGGATGAATTGAATAATCGTCCCAATATTGCCCGCGAGCAGGGTGTTGCACCCGCCGTTCGCTATCTTCGAGATCTCATTGGAGAGGCCATCGAAAGCATGCCAGAATGCCCCGGTCGCAATGAGCTTTGTGTTCAGATGCATGAAGAAGCGCGTCGTTTCCTTCCCAAGGCATTACGCGAAGTTGCATAATCCAGTTCTGTCTTCGTTCTTTATTAAACTATCTGTCAATTTAAGTTGACAGATAGTTGTAACTAGCCCTAAGATTTCCTTATCAAACGTGTCACACGGAACAGACAAATCTGCCGTTGATGACGTAAAATATAGGGGACAGCGACCGCGTGGGATGGAAACTTTCAAAGGCTATAAAATCTTTAATACAGCCGAAAGTTCTGTCGCTAAAAATTTCGCCAAACACTAAGAGCGAATACAAAAAATGGTCGTGCCTTGTGGTGAGGAGCGCCTGATGTCACCCGGAGTAGTTAACGCAGTCAGCAATCAAACTGGTTGTTCAAGTAAGCCAGTGCTGAAGGAAAGCGGACAACGCGAAGTCTTTTGTGGACTGACCGGCATTGTCTGGTTGCATCGCAAGATTCAGGATGCCTTTTTCTTGGTCGTCGGATCTCGGACGTGTGCACACCTGATTCAATCAGCGGCTGGCGTTATGATTTTCGCAGAACCTCGGTTTGCGACGGCGATTATTGATGAGCGCGATCTTGCGGGGTTGAGCGATGCGAATGACGAGCTCGACCGCGTTGTTACACGCCTGCTAGAGCGCCGCCCCGATATCCGCACCCTTTTTCTGGTCGGCTCTTGCCCGTCTGAGGTGATCAAGCTTGATCTCTCGCGGGCGGCGGGGCGTTTGTCCAAGCAATTTATGCCAGACGTACGGGTCCTGAATTATTCAGGTAGCGGTATTGAGACAACATTTACCCAGGGTGAAGATGCATGTCTTGCATCCATGGTGCCTGAGCTGCCTGCAAGCGATGCCAAGCAGTTGATGGTTGTTGGTACGCTGGCCGATGTGGTCGAAGACCAGTTCATGCGGTTATTCACCGCAATGGGTATCGAAGATGTTTCGTTTTTTCCGCCGCGTAAAAGCACCGAATTGCCAAGCGTTGGTCCCGGAACCCAATATATTCTGGTTCAGCCTTATCTGGCGGATACCGCCCGTGAATTAAACGAGCGTGGCGCGAAATACGTGCCAGCAACATTCCC
>DGNZ01000316.1:0-217 GCA_002389175.1 Rhodospirillaceae bacterium UBA4479
ATGGGGGAGAGGACAGGTGAGGGGTAATTAGACGGAGGTCGGTTTAGAGATAAACCAGATCGGTCAGGCCCGCTTCTTCGGGCGCGCCCATCATCAGGTTCAGGCATTGCACGGCTTGGCCGGATGCGCCCTTACCCAAATTATCAAGCACACCCATGACGACAGCCTGGGTGCCATCGGTATTTGCAAACACGTGTAACCGAAGGTCATTGGTGCC
>DGNZ01000316.1:238-4418 GCA_002389175.1 Rhodospirillaceae bacterium UBA4479
TTCTCGGCCTCAGGGCTTAATTTCGGGCTGCTGTCACCTTGGACCAAATCAGCCACCGTCACGAAACGGCGTCCTTCGTAATGGGATGCCAAGATATCGTGCACGTCAGCGGGACTTGGTGTCCCCGGCAGGGCCGACAAATGAAGCGGGATTTGCACCAACATCCCCTGGCGATACTTCGCCACACTCGGCACAAATAATGGATTGGTTTTCAATCCAGACCATTTAACGATTTCTGGGATGTGCTTGTGCGCCAGGCCAAGCCCATACGCGAAAAAAGTATCATCGATGGGGTCAGGGGCGCTCGTATCTTCGAAACCTGCGATCATTTTTTTACCGCCGCCGGAATATCCCGACACCGCATTGANNNGGACGATGCGATGATGGCCGCATGCCCCGCATCCATTTCCGGGAAACCGTAATCCCAACCGTCCGCAATCCGGTGCGCGGTCGATGCATCGATGACCCGCACATCGGGATTATCGATCATCGCAACGGCGTCGATGGCAGCCGCATCGGGCAGGCACAGGATCGCAATATCACTGGCGTTCAGCATCGCGCGACGCTTGTCTGAATCCTTACGATCAGAATCAGATAACGTCAGCAGCGAGATATCGTCCCGGCCTTCAAGCCGGATACGGATCTGCAATCCCGTGGTGCCCTCGGCACCGTCTATGAAAATACTTGTTGTCATGGGGTTTATTAACGAGACAGCGCGGCGCTGTCACCGAAAACTTGCAACCGAATGAATGTTCCGATCGCATTCATTGTCATTTCCGACTGATCCACATGCGGGTTATGCCCGCATTCGGGCAGCATCAACTTTTGAGAGAACCCACCCGCACCAGCGATAATCGCGTCCACTTGCGCAACAGATCCATAGTGATCACCCATCCCCTGCATCACCAATAACGGGCATCGGATGGTTGGCAGATACTGCTCGACGTTCCAATGCCAGTAATCGTCGCGCTGCCACGTATCGTTCCAACCATGGAATGCCACGTCCACATTGTCGCCGTGATAACGTTTTAGCTTTTCACGCAAACCCGTCGTGTTCCAAACATCGAGCGCTTCTTTGATGCCATCGATACAAATCTGTTCGTTGAACACATGCGCCGCCATGGTGACAGCACCCAAGATACGTCCGCCTTTGTCACATCCCGCATTGATCAGCGCAATGGTCCCACCGTCGGAATGACCGATCAAGACGGCGCGTTTGATATCCAGCGTATCTAAGACGTCATTCAACGCGTCTTTGGCCTCGTCCTCTTGATACGTGATGGGGCGCGGCAATGTGATGGGGTCTGACCCACCATACCCTGCCCGGCTATAAACCAACCCCGGCATATCAAGCGCTGCGGACATTTGGGTCGGGAAATCGCGCCACATAGCGATACAGCCCAGGCCTTCGTGCAGAAATACCAGGACGGGTTCTTTGTCCACAGGTGCGCGGTGCGACCATGTGTATTCGAGTTGCTTGCCCGATGCGGTCAGATATTCGATCATCACTCAGGTTTACCCGTGCGCTTTCGTCTTTGAAATCTAAATTTTTCCATCGCTGATAGGACAGACATTCATGTTATTGCCGACGTCACAGACATTCATCACACAGAACTTCAAACTCAGCAGTGGCGCGGTATTGCCGGAACTTACAATTGGGTATGAGACTTGGGGCACATTATCCGCAGACGGTGATAACGCTATTCTGTTGTGCCACGGCTACACCAACCATCCCCACGCGGGCGGTGACGCGAACGGCTGGTTCCACAATTTGATGGGACCCGGCAAAGCCGTTGATACCGACAAATACTTTGTCGTTTGCTCCAACATGCTGGGGTCGTCCTATGGCACATCGGGGCCGGGATCGACCAACCCGGATACAGGCAAACCGTATGGTCCCGATTTCCCGGCGTATACGACCTTGGATATGATTGAAGCGCAACGAACACTGATCGACAGCCTTGGTATCAACCAACTAAAAGCCGTCATGGGGTATTCATATGGTGGGCACCTGACGTTCATATGGGGCGCTACGCATCCAGATCGAATGCGCTGCTTGGCCCCGATTGCCGGTGTATTAGAGCGCAAGCAAACCCCCGACGACATCGCACGCATTCGTGCCCGGTTCGAAGATTGCCCCGGTTGGAACGACGGCCATTACTATGACAATGAGCCGGGCGGTGGTGTTCATGAAAAAATGATCGAAGCGCGGATGGAAACGCTGATGAAATATGGCCAAGGCACGTACCTGGCCGCGCAAGGGCATGACCTGGAAGCTGCGACCGCCATCATTTGCGAACGCGCCACGGTTTGGGCCGGACAATTCGATGCCAATTCACTTTCGATTTTGTATCAGGCGGGGATCGGATCAAAAGCCGACGTCGCCAAGATTAAAGCGCCCTTGTTAAACACCCTCTCGCGCACCGACAGTGTGGTCGATGTGGCGCTCGGTCAGCCGACCGTGGATGCGTTGATTGCACATGGGTGTGACGCGACATTCCTGGAAATCGATACCGAATATGGGCATGCAGGCCCCATGCTGGATGCGCATTTGTGGGCGGATGACTTGCGGGATTTCCTGGATAAAACCCCGTAAACCTTTTGGTGTTCCGCTCGATCACGAAGCCGCGAGCCGTCCATAGCGTTCTTGAACCCTGATTAGGTCCACATTACGTATACGGAAACCAATTGGAGGTCTTTATGAAAATCCGCGAAATATCGATTTCGACTTATAGCGTTGCGTTCATTGCAGCGTTGGCGTTGAGCACCACATCAATGACGGTAGCCGCACACGGCACCGCCAAGAAAAATTCAGAAGTCGCACAAACCGAAAAGAAAGAACCCACCATCGGTGCGACAAAACTCAACGATACTCTGACCCTATTGTCAGGTGTTGGCGGTTTCACAGGCGGTAATGTTGTCGTCTCTAACGGTCCCGACGGCATGCTGATCATCGATGACAAACTCGAAGCGATGACAGCAAAATTGACGGCGGCGCTAAATGATATCAATCCGTCGAACGATCTTAAATTCGTGCTGAACACGCATTGGCATTTTGACCACGCGGGCGGCAATGCGGAGCTTGGCAAATCGGCCACAATCGTCGCGCACACCAATGTTCGCAAACGCCTGTCGACACCTCAAAAGATTGATATCTTCAAAAAAGATTTACCGCCAAGCCCAGCGTCAGCGTTGCCAGTGATCACATATGACGATTCAGTATCGATCCACTTCAATGGCGAAGAAATCAAAGTGACACATATGCCAAGCAGTCACACGGATACGGACTCGATCATGTATTTCACTAAGTCGAACGTACTTCACATGGGTGATTTATTCTTTAACGGCATCTTTCCTTTCGTTGATATTCAAAACGGTGGTGACGTTGTCAGTTTGACAAAGAACATCGAAAAAGTGATGGGAATATTCCCTGCCGACGCAACTGTTGTGCCGGGTCACGGACCGCTCGCAACGATGGCCGATATGAAGACGTATCATCAGATGCTGACTGAAACGACAGCCAACGTGTCGAAGATGATCAAGGCCGGAAAAACGCTAGATGAAATCAAAGCCGCTGGTGTCCCCAAAACGTGGGCAGGCTATGGCTGGTTAATCGACGTACCAACATGGAACGGCATCATTCACAGTAGCCTGACGAGGTAAGCCTTAAATTATTCAGTAACTCAAAGGGCTGCCAACTGGCAGCCCTTTTCGTTTTATGGCGCAAACAGCACCAATCGCATGCATGATTTAAACTAATCACCTCTGGTCGTCATTCAGGAACAACAACTTCACGAGGGATATTCTCAATTTCAGCCAACGGCTTGATGCTGATGATGGCTTGCTCGGACATAAGTTGAACACGCTGCAACGCGGTCTCTTTACTGGACAATATTTCTGCTTGCGGCTCAGGAGAGCAATCGCCATTTGATGCTGCGGTGGGACCGCACTCGTTGTTCGAATACTTAGTCATCACTTTCTTCCACTTATCTTCTTCAGCAGCCAATCGTTCAACAAAATATGCGTCGCGTGCAGCTGCCGTCGGAAATACAGATGGATCCAATTTAACGGTTACTTGCGAGGGAAGTACAACGCCAGAACCACTCGCAAGATCGATAATCAGGCCAATACCCCCACCGATTAAAGCATTGCCCAATATCCAAGGATTCGCTTCAGTGCT
>DGNZ01000036.1 GCA_002389175.1 Rhodospirillaceae bacterium UBA4479
AGGTTATGCATTCTATTGCTACAAACCGCATGCAGTTTGGTACATGTTTGATGTTCAGATGTTGTCAGAACCGAAGTTTGACCCGGCAAAGTACAAAATGCTGCAACCATCTGATTCACCTGATTGGTATAAAGAATCAAAAGTTGCAACCAAGGATGCATTGAAAAATGTCCAAATTGCTTGGTCTAAATCTTTACGTGACCGCTCACCTGCAATTGTAGAATTCTTTGAGCGCTTCAATCTGACTGCCGATGATGTCAGCAGCTTTGCCTATGAAATTTCTGGCAAAGGCCGCGAAGCTTCTGAAGTCGCAAGCGAATGGATTAAGAACAATCCTAAACGCGTCGACGCGTGGCTTGGACTGTAATCTCTGAATAACGATCCTGCAGCCGATGTGTGAAGACTACACATCGGCTGTGGACAGTTTTATGGATTGAAAGCGGGGGGCGTTATGACAGTCACGGATGCAGGCGCGGCCGATGATATTATGATCGAAGTCGAAAATGTCTGGAAGATTTTTGGCGCGAATGCCGCCGAAGCAATGGACGCCGTAAATAATGAAGGTTTAAGCAAAGCCGAGGTTCTAGAGCGGTTTAATGCCGTGGTTGGGGTCGCTGACGTCAGTTTTAACGTCAAACGCGGTGAAATCTTCTGTGTCATGGGATTGTCGGGAAGTGGCAAGTCTACGCTTGTTCGACATTTCAATCGTCTATTGGATCCGTCTGACGGACACATTCGCATCGAAGGCGTTGATGTCACCCAATTACAAGACAAGGCTCTCAGAGAGTTCCGCAACAACAAAATCGGTATGTGCTTTCAGAATTTCGCTTTGTTGCCGCATCGCTCGGTTCTGGACAATGTCGCGATGCCGCTGGAAATCAGAAACACCAGCAAGAATGAGCGTTTGGCCAAAGCTGCTGAAATTCTCAAGATTGTCGAACTAGATGCCTGGGGCAATAAATTTGCTCACGAACTTTCAGGTGGCATGCAGCAGCGCGTCGGTCTGGCCCGCGCGCTCGCGGCGAACCCTGACGTGTTGCTTATGGATGAACCGTTCTCGGCCTTGGACCCTCTGATCCGCAGTCAGTTACAAGACGAGTTCATGAAGCTTTCGAAGATTTTGAAAAAAACAACGATCTTCATAACCCATGATTTGGACGAAGCGGTCAAGGTCGGTGATCGGATCGCCATCATGCGTGACGGCAGGATTGTGCAAATTGGCACAGCGGAAGAAATTGTCATGAATCCGGCGGATGACTACGTCGCTGATTTTGTGGCTGGTATTTCCAGATTGAAAGTGGTGCGTGCCCACGGCGTGATGCGTCCGATAGACGAGTATGTTACCGAGTTTGGCAACATACCGGACGATGCACCACGCGTCGAAGAGGATGAAACTCTCAGCGTATTGATCCAAATGGCCATCGATGCCGATGCACCCATTGTGGTGCGCGATAGCGGCGCCGAGGTCGGTGTCATCACCCGTCGCGACATTCTGCAAACCGTGATCGAAGGGACGGAAGTATCATGAGTACCCAACAAGTATCGATGACCGGAACTTCGGTGGAAGAAGCGGTCGAACGCGAAACAGCCGAGCGCATGGAGCGCGTTGAAGAATTTGTCCGCACTAATCCTGAGTATTAAGCAAAAAACTTTAGGGAAATCGGCGCCGAAGCAGGTTTCGTCAAAACCTTCAATGTATGGGCGGGCATAATGGGGCCTATATGGTTTGGCGCGAGAGGGCTTTGGAATTGGGGACTTACGTTCCTGATCATTGAGACCTTCGCTTTTGTCGAAATCATTCGGGGGCTTTTTGGTGATCTGGCGACCAGCGCATGGGAACGGATCGCTAAAATCGAAGGCACGTTGGAGTTGAGGAAACAACAACTGCAGTCCGCCATCGAAAGTGGTTCCGACAAGGTTGATGTTTATAGACGCACGGTTGAATCACTTGAAAATGCCATCGGCGGTATTCGCCTTGAAGCGCAACAACTTGAAGAATCGGGTTTGCAAATTGCGTCGGTCGGCTTCGCTGTTCTGATTTTGGTCAAGCTCGCCCAGGCGGTATACGCCAATACGGCGTTGGAAAACCGATTTTCCGAGTGGCTTTCTGACCCGTCAGTTTCGTCCGGCATGCCAATGAAGCACATGCTTTTAAGTGCGGTGTTTACCTTCGTAATTGTGGCGACAACAGTTGTTCACTATAGCTTCCCGAACACTTATTCGCTTTTGACAAATTTTCCGACGGAACCGGAAATTCGACTGACATCAATTGCTTGGGTTGAATCGTTCTTCGCATTCTGTGTAACCAACGGCGAGTTCCTCTTTGACTTCATCACGCTGGGCATTCGCATTTTGCTGGATGGACTTGAACTGGCTTTCGTACAAACGCCTTGGATGGTGATTGCAGCCTTTATCATATTGCTCACCGGCTTGTCCGCTGGCCCACGCATGGCCATTCTTTCCGGTGCATTCCTTGCCTACATGGGATTACTCGGGTTCTGGGAAAAAGCTATGACCACGTTAGCATTGCTTGGAACCGCTGCATGTCTGTCGATTGTTATCGGCATTCCATTGGGCATGTTCTGTGCGCGTCGTCCGCGGCTGTATTCCTTTATCCAGCCGATTATGGACTTCATGCAGACCATGCCAGCATTCGTGTTCATGATCCCCGTCATTGCCTTCTTTGGGACAGGTAAACCAGCCGCCGTTGTCACCACTATGATCTTTGGCGGCACACCCGTTGTCCGGTTAACCGTACTTGGTCTGCGTGGCGTTCCTGAAGCCGTGCGCGAGGCTGCAGTCTCGTTCGGAGCCAGCAAATGGTATTTGCTGACAAGGGTGGACCTTCCCCTCGCCAGTCCATCGATAAGGGCAGGCATCAACCAGACCATTATGCTCAGTCTGGCCATGGTTGTTGTGGCTTCGCTGATTGGGGCCAAGGGATTGGGTGAAGACGTCCTCGAAGCGCTTCAATATGCGAATGTCGGCCAAGGAATTTTGGCTGGGTTCTCTATCCTATTCTGCGCAATGATCCTGGATCGGATCGTCCAAGGCGGCAAAAAATAGGTCTATTCGCAATTTTCTCGATTTGCGTAATCCGCTGTTAGCCCATCACATTAATGATGGTTAACGGCGGATTTCTGCCTAAAACTGCGCTTATGCGCCAAATAGCCCGCAAACCCAATCTCACCTTTACGCTGTTAATCATCGTTAAGGGTTTGGCCTAGACTCTGCAAATGGTAATATAGTTAACGAAATCGATTCGCGACCCAAATCACGGGGCGGAGGGCTGAATGCGCGTACTTTTAATTGAAGACGATCCGACAACACAGGCCAGCGTAAAGCTGATGCTTGAAACAGCAGGCATGGTCGTAGATGCCACTGATTTAGGCGAAGATGGCCTGGAGATCGGCAAACTTTACGATTACGACATTATGATCCTAGATCTGATGTTGCCTGATATGGACGGTCTAGAGGTCTTACGAAGACTTCGAGATTCACGGGTTCAAACACCTGTATTGATCTTATCGGGTTTGACCGAATCAGAAATGAAGGTCAAAGGCCTTGGCATCGGAGCCGATGACTATTTGACCAAACCTTTTGATAAGTCGGAATTACTGGCACGTGTACAGGCGGTTATTCGTCGCTCTGCCGGGCATTCCCATTCGATCATTCGAACAGGGCGTCTTGCTGTTAACCTCGATACCCACATGGTCGAAGTTGATGAACAACCAGTTCATCTTACAGGCAAGGAATACGGCATCCTTGAATTGCTCAGCCTGCGTAAGGGGACAACCCTGACCAAGGAAATGTTCTTGAACCACCTTTATGGTGGAATGGACGAACCTGAGTTGAAGATCATCGATGTATTCATCTGCAAACTTCGAAAGAAGCTAACCGATGCGACAGGTGGAGATCATTACATCGAAACGGTCTGGGGGCGCGGCTACGTGCTTCGCGATCCTGAGACAGAGGCTGCGCGTCAACACGCATAAGACAAAATTGCTGCGGAATGTAGCCATCAGCGGCCTTGGTTATAAAAGCCCGATTGACGCAAATTTTCTGTGAATTGTTTCACCATCAAATGGCTTGATAACGTAGTCCGTTGCGCCTGTATCAATGGCGTCTTTGATATGGGCATCGTCCGTTTCCGTCGTACAGAACAGCACGGCGGGTTGTTCCCCTCCGGGCAGCGCACGCAATGCCTTTAAAACGTCGATCCCGTCCATTTCAGGCAATTTCCAATCCAACAAAATCACGTCGGGCATCGTTTCTTGGCAATGTTCAATGGCGTGCTGTCCGTCGCCTGACTCATCGACATCAAAACCCAATTCTTGGATGATCTTTCGCGACACCATCCGAATGATTTTAGAATCATCAATAATCAAACAGCGTCTCATTTGGATATCACCTTTAGATATTCCTCGTCCGCTTTAATTCTCGTGGACTGCTGCAAAACGGACAGTACCTTGATCAGCAGCAACTTCAAGTTCTGAGCCGGTCTCTAAGACCAACATTTGTGTCACGAACGCATGAATCGAACGGCTGCTGATTTCTTCGATTGCGCGCCCAGGGGTCATGGCCTCGGCGATATCTTCGCGTAAACCTGCGTCGGTGCCTTCGGCAGAAACGGCAATTCCAGTTCCATTTTCCATACCCACGACCTGCACATTGACGACACCACCCCGTGGCAAACATTCAGCAGCAATCAAAATGACATTAAGTAAAAGCTTCGCAAACATAGGATCAATGATATGGACATCGTTATCTCCCACTGGCCAATTCAAGCTGACATTACCTGATATCAGATAATCCGATGCAAGTTTGCGCAAAGTCGGGATTTCAGCGCCATCGTTCCCTGCGCCACCAGCCCCGAACGCGACCCGAAAGAATGCCAGCCTGCGTGTCATTTCGTGGCCACTTGACGTCGCAAGTTCCAGCGCGCTGTCATCCATTTCGCCGATTTCGGCCAATATTTCTAA
>DGNZ01000037.1 GCA_002389175.1 Rhodospirillaceae bacterium UBA4479
GTCATGGTGCTCTACATCATTATCATTACGTATTTGGGATCAACGGGTTTCAATATTGTCCTCGCGGTGACCTTTGCGTCGGCCCCAGGAATTATGCGAATTGTGCGCGGATTGGTCCTTGATTTGAAAACCCGTGATTATATTTTCGCGGCTCAGACACGCGGCGAAAGTCCGCTGTATATCATGCTGGTCGAGCTATTACCGAACGCGCGTGGTCCGCTGATCGTCGATGCGTGCCTGCGGCTTGGTTATACGACAATTACGATTGCGATGCTGGGGTATTTGGGTTTGGGCCTACCGCCCCCCGATCCAGATTGGGGGAAGATGATTGCTGAAACCCAACCGCTCGGCAGTTTTGCCGGGCACATGGCAGTTGTGCCAGCACTTGCAATCTCATCGCTGGTGTTGGGTTTTAACTTGCTGGCCGATGGCCTGCGTGAAATCTCGTTGCGGGATTAGGAGGGGATATGTCAGAGCAAACACCCGTCCTCGAATGCAACAATTTGAGTGTATCGTATTTCACGCGTGCAGGCGAGATTCCCGCAGTCGTCGATTTCAACTTGCGTGTGATGTCGGGCGAAGCGGTCGGTATTGTCGGCGAATCAGGGTGTGGAAAATCGACGGTCGCACTGGCCATCATGCAATACATGGGCAACAACGGGGATATTGTCGGCGGCGAGATTAAATTCAACGGCCAAGACATGGCCGCAATGTCGGAAGAAGAACTCCGCCAACTCCGTGGTTCCAAAATTTCGATGGTCTATCAAGAACCGATGGCCTCGCTCAATCCATCTATGTTGATCGGCGAGCAGTTGGCCGAAGTATTCATCTGCCACGAAGGAACTTCGATGGATGAAGGCAAAGCCCGCGCCGTAGAAATGCTCGCCGCCGTGCGCTTGCCAGAGCCTGCCCGTATCATGGCATCTTATCCGCATCAAATTTCTGGCGGTCAGCAGCAGCGCGTTGTGATTGCGATGGCTTTGTTATCTAAGCCTGAATTATTGCTTTTGGATGAGCCGACAACGGCCCTTGATGTCACGGTGCAATCCGGGATCATCGATTTGATCAAGGATATCGCCAAAGAGTTTGGCACATCTATGATCTACATTTCTCATAACCTTGGTCTCATTCTGGAAACTTGCGATCGGATGACAGTGATGTATTCCGGTGAAGCGGTTGAGGAGGGAACGGTCGACGAAGTCTTCGATCATATGCGTCATCCATATACGCACGGATTATTTGCATCAATTCCATTACCGGGTGCCGATAAGAACGAACGCCCTCTGGTTCCAATACGGGGGCAGTTGCCCTTACCACATCAGCGTCCCGTCGGATGTAGTTTCGGGCCCCGGTGTGATTTCTTTAAAGAAGGGCAATGCGATCAGGGCCCGATATCGATGCGCGGTATCGATGGCGAGGAATTGCATCATGCACGTTGCGAACGACTGAACGAGATCGATTGGTCGACGCATAAATCTGAAGGGGTCAGCAGCGAGGATATCGAGGCCGGCGAGGTTGTGCTCGAAGTTGATCACATGAAGAAGTATTACGAAATCCGCGACAATTCTTTAGCTGCATTGTTAAGTGGCGATCGGATTAAATGGGTGAAAGCGAACGAAGATATTTCGTTTAATGCCCGCGAGGCAGAAACTGTCGCTATCGTCGGTGAATCCGGATGTGGGAAATCCACATTCGCCAAAGTCTTAATGGGACTGGAACAGGCCACCGGAGGCGAAATCCGCCTTCACGGCCAGGATCTGGGCAAAGTCCCTGTGCAGCAACGCCAACCACAAACCGTTAGCTTGTTGCAGATGATTTTCCAGAATCCGTTTGATACATTGAATCCAAGCCACACTGTCGGCAGTCAGATATCGCGGGTGATCAAAAGATTTGGGGTCGAGAGCGATCCCGTCAAAATTCAAAACCGCGTATTTGAGCTGCTGGACCTGGTGAAACTACCACGCGATTTTGCCTATCGTCGGCCACGTCAGCTATCAGGCGGTCAGAAACAACGGATCGGCATCGCCCGTGCCTTTGCTGGAAACCCGTCGGTGGTGATCGCGGACGAGCCCGTTTCAGCGTTAGATGTTTCTGTGCAAGCAGCGGTGGCGGCATTGCTGATGGAGATTCAGCGAGAATTCAGAACGACGCTGATTTTTATCAGTCATGATTTATCGGTGGTGAGATATCTATCAGACAGAGTCGTCGTTATGTATTTGGGGCACTTGGTGGAACAGGGCACAACAGACCAAGTCTTCGCACCGCCGTATCACCCTTATACTGAAGCTTTGCTCTCGGCTGTTCCGATTGCTGATACGTCGGTTGAAAAGCGCGAGATCGTCTTAAGTGGGGAGATGCCGTCCGCGACAAACCCACTTTCTGGTTGTCCATTCCAAACCCGATGTCATCGCAAAATTGGTTCCGTATGTGAAGACGAGATGCCGCCAGAACGCATGTTGGCTGATGGCCATCGGATGCGATGCCATCTGGACCAATCCGAATTAGATGCGATGGAACCTGTCTTCGTGATGGGGAATGATAAGACGGCTGCGTAAGTGGTCATTTTTTGAGAAAATTCTCTCAATTAGACATAATATGACAAGGACTTGTCCCCTGAGCGACATTGAGTATGGTGTTGGATGTGATGAGGGGATCATATGTCGACAGCAGACGAGCCGACCGAAATCGCATTCTTTTTGTGCCCTGGGTTTGCCAGCATTGGCTTTGTTTGCGCTTTAGAGGTCCTTCGCGCTGCGAATAAGTTGTCAGGTCGCGAACTTTATCGTTGGCATGTCATGTCAGCGTCTGGTGGTTTGGTGCCATCTAATAACGACCTCGAAACCTTAACCAGCGAAGGCCCAATGGCGGGGCAAAAATTCCAATCGGTTATCATTGTATCGGGGACCTACCCTGATCGTGCAACGAACGCTCAGACCCGTAATCGTTTACGTGACTTGGCGCGTCACGGGGCGGCCATTGGTGGAATTAGCACCGGGGCTTGGGTTATGGCGCAAGCAGGTTTGCTCGAGGGGTATCGGTGCGCCATCCACTGGGAGAATGCCGCCAGTTTCGCCGAAGAATTTCCCATGATTGAAATGACCAGGGCCGTTTTTGAAATCGATCGTGATCGATATACATGTGCGGGAGGGACATCGTCATTGGATATGATGTTGCAGCTCGTGGCGCGAGAACATGGGCATGATTTAGCCACGCAAATTGCACATTTTTATCAGCACGAACGAATTAGAAGCGCGGGTGATCTTCAGGCCGAGGCCCGCCACACCGTCATCCGGATCAAGTCTGAGAAGTTGCTTCGAGTCATCAATGTGATGGAAACAAACGTCGAGCAGCCGTTGAATTCGGGTGAATTGGCATCTCATGCAGGTATCACATCCCGGCAATTGCAAAGACTGTTCAAAGAACATACGGGATATTCACCTAATCGATACTATTTGGACCTGAGACTCCGGCATGCACGTCTGTTGTTATTGCAAACTGCTATGCCTGTGATTGATGTTGCTGTTGCTGCAGGTTTTGTCTCGCATGCGCATTTTTCCAAGTGTTATCGGCAGTTATTCGATGTCACGCCAACGGAGGAACGTCGACGCGCATTTTAAAGATATGTTCAACCGATTGAACTTGGGCTTTGATGGTATTGCCCGTCTTGTCGTTAATGCGTAACTTCTTATTCAATATGACTTTTTATGGAGCCGTTTGTGGCTGAATCAGTTTATTCGCGTAGCTATAAACCGGGCGAAACGATCTTCCACCGCGGTGATGATGGCGCGCACGCTTATTTTATTGAGCGTGGTGCTGTTGATGTTGTGATCGAAAAGGACGGTGCCGATTTTGTCGTCGCCCATTTGGGGGCGGGTGAAATCATCGGAGAAATGTCGATGATTGATGATGCACCGCGTTCTGCGACCATCGTCGCGACCGAAGAAACCGAATGCATCGTCATTCAACGCTCTCGTTTCTTAAAGCCATTAACTTCTGCTGACCCGATGATGAATTTGATTCTTCGCGTCGTGCTGACACGCTTTCGGAATGCCCAAAACAGGTATTCAGGTTTGGCAAATGAATCGGCCCGGTCCGATGGGTCCTTAGAGAAAATTCGCAAATTAGCCTTTGAGCGCATCAACGATGAACGTGATTTGCAGCGAGGCCTCAACGCGAACGAGTTTGAAATGCATTATCAGCCCATTGTGGATATGCAATCCGGGTGTATCGCCGGGTTTGAGGCGCTGATGCGCTGGCGCAAAGAAGGTGGCGAATTCGTATCGCCGGGGCGATTTATCCCGTTGGCTGAAAACACAGGCATGATCATTGATCTGGGACGGTTCGCACTGGAAACCAGCTTGCGTGACCACCAGGCGTTCGTCGATGAGTTCGCCAAGCAATTTCCTGATCAACCTAGGCCATTCATGAGCACAAACGTATCCGGGCTGCAATTATCGGACATGGATGAAATCGACAAGATCGGTGAGATTATTCACGGCAGTGGTATTGATCTTGATTTGGTGAAACTGGAAATCACCGAAACACTGATGGTCGAAAATCCCGAACATGCGGCTGCCGCTTTGGGTAAGCTGAAAGCGCTTGGGGTTTCGCTGGCCATTGATGATTTTGGCACCGGGTATTCCAGTCTCAGCTACTTGCACACGTTCCCGCTTGATACATTAAAAATTGACCGGGCATTCGTAACGGCAATGGATCAGACAGACGACAGCCTTAGGATCGTTAAAAGCATCGCAGGACTTGCGATGGCACTCGGGATGACCATCGTTGCCGAGGGCATCGAAGAAGATCATCAAACGTCAGCGTTGAAAGATTTAGGCTGTCACTATGCCCAAGGGTTCTTGTTCGCGCGACCTCAACCCGCTGCTGAAGCTTTGGCGTTACTGCAGTCTGGTAAAATCTGGGCCTGCTAATTCCTGAAATATCTATAAT
>DGNZ01000122.1 GCA_002389175.1 Rhodospirillaceae bacterium UBA4479
TTTAACCCGAGCCGCCAACAAAATCTGACCACCTGCCTGTGGTGCGGCCTCAAACACATCAACTTGATGGCCTCGTGCTGCCAGCACCCGTGCGGCTTCTAACCCTGCAGGACCTGCGCCAATGACAACGCATTTGTTCTTCTCACCCTCACTAACAGGTACAACATGCGGGATAGTGGCTTCTCGCCCTGTCGCAGGGTTGTGAATGCAAAGCGCTTCATGTCCCTCATAAAGGCGATCCAGACAATACGTTGCACCGACACATCGGCGGATATCATCTTCATTGCCCGTCGCCACTTTGTTGACGATATGCGGATCAGCCATATGCGCCCGCGTCATGCCAACCATATCCAATTTACCCTCGGCGACTGCGTGCCTTGCTGTTGCAACATCACTGATTCGCGCCGCATGAAACACGGGAAACTTGGTTTCAGCGCGAACCTCACCACAGAAATCCAGATGCGGTGCTGACGGCATACCACCAACGGGTATGACCTTTGATAAACCAACATCGCTGTCGATACGCCCACGGATCAAATTAAGAAAATCAATATGACCACTGTCGATTAACATGTTCGCGATGGTCACGCCCTCTTCACGGGACAGACCGATATCCCACTGCTCATCTGCAACCATTCTAATGCCAACAATGAACTCAGATCCCACACGATCCCGAATGGCGTTAAGAACACGCATCGTAAACCGCGTTCGGTTTTCGAGACTCCCACCCCATTCATCAGTGCGTTGGTTGGTTCCCGGCGACCAGAATTGGTCCATCAAATGGCCGTAGGCTTCTAATTCAATGCCATCAAGGCCGCCCGCCTTCATTCGCTCGGCTGTATCGGCGTAGTCATTGATAATCCGTTCAATATCCCAATCTTCGATAATCTTGGGGAACGCACGGTGCGCAGGTTCGCGAACCGCACTTGGCGCCAATACGGGCAACCAGTCGGAATGGTTCCAGTTCGTGCGACGTCCCAAGTGGGTGATCTGCATCATCACTGCCGTGCCGTATTCATGGCAGGCATCGGTAAGTTCACGTAGCCACGGCACAATCGCGTCGTCATAGGCATGCAAGTTGCCAAATGCAGGCGGACTATCGGGAGATACCACAGCGGACCCCGCCGTCATGGTCAGTGCGATGCCGCCCTTGGCTTTTTCAGCATGATACAGCCGATAACGATCCTTGGGCATACCGTCGATGCCATAAGACGGTTCATGTGACGTCGACATCAGTCGGTTCTTTAACGTCAGATGTTTAAGCTGATAAGGCTGTAGCAGCGGATCGCTCGACGACATATGTCTCCCCTCTTAAGAGGTGCGCCGCTCTCCCGCGAAACGGATCAATGCAGCGAACCGATATACGGCATGTGCCATTTTGCCATAAGGGAACGTGATAAACAGGCCCAACACAATCCCGAAATGCACCGCAAGCAACAAGCCCATCGCTGCCGTTTCACGAAGTGCCAGTAACGCAAGCCCCGTGATACCCGTTAAAATGAGCATCCAAAGGAAGGCGATATCCATCCCATGACGTTTGGTATCTTGTGGGGCAGGATCAGCTTTTTTCTTAATCATCAGCAATCTAATAGGGCCAAATACGATCCCGATACCGCCAACGGTCCCCAAGATTACGGGGATAGAGAAATAACCGTACGGCGCTTCCCAGCCGAACACATAGTGATAGATCGTGGCTACGGATGTCGCTGCAAAGCACAGCAAAAAGCCCCACATCGTCATTTGGTGCGCATGGCGCCGACCGTGTGAGAAATTATCGTCTGGGTAATTACACTCATGTCCGCCACCCGCCATATAGGTCATCTTGCCGACGTCCTTAGAGGCCTGAATCAGGTTCGGTATGCTGAACAAGTCAGATGCCTTGGCCCCGATATCGCGCCAAAACATGATAATGCCGACAATGAACGCGATCATAGCCAAAAAGAACGGCACCGATGCGATGTAGACGATCACGTTGTGCGGAATGACCTTATAGAATGCGCCCGGACCCGTATGGACTCCGCCAACAACGTCGGCACCCTGTATCCAGTATGTCAGAAACACCGTCACCAAGGTCGCCAAGACTGTGATTAACGCGACCCATTTTGCGTTGCCCTCAAAAACACCTTTGAAAATACCCGGCCACGCGTAATCGCGATACGTCTCGGCACGCAATTCAGCAAAGGTCTTGGGCACATTAACAGCGAATTCATGGGGTGGCGCATATTGGCATGCGTAATAACAACCCTGACAGCCGTGGCATAAATTCGCCAGGTACGTAACATCGCCATCAGTGAAATCGAGACGCTTGGTCATCGCCGGAAACACGGCGCAATAGCCTTCGCAATATCGACACGCATTGCAGATCTGCATCAAGCGTTTGGCTTCTTCGAGTGTCTCAGTTGCGGGCATGTCGCGCCGCCTCCTCTCCTGCGATACGACCGAATACGGTTCCTATCGCCATCCCGGTCCCAGCGGCATAGCCCTGACCCAATACGTTGCCCGCCATAATTTCTCCAGCCGCCCAGATGTTCGCGGCAGGCTTGCCATCGTTCATCAGAACTTGGGCTTGCTTGTTCACTTCGACGCCCAAATAGGTGAATGTAATGCCCGTTTTGACCGGAAACGCATAGAACGGTGGCGTATCGATCTTGCGCGCCCAGTTCGATTTCTTGGGCTCTAGTCCTTCGGTGTGACAGCCATCAAGTTCGGTATGAACAAAGTCACCCGGCTGCACGGCATCATTGAATTCCGAAATCGTCTTTTCCAGCTTCGTCCCATCCAGTTCCAGTTGTTCAGCTAAACCAGCAATGGTGTCAGCTTTAATTGGCGGAAACACGGGGGGCATAAACAGACCACGCGATTTGCTATCGATGATCGAATAGGCAATTTGATCCGGTTGCTTGGCGACAAGACGTCCCCAAATCGCGTAACGACGCGGCCAGACGTCTTCGCCCTCGTCGTAAAAGCGCTCGGCGTTCTTGTTCACCACGACCGAAAAGACCACGCAATCAACGCGCGTTGAAATGCCCCCATCGAACTTAGGAGCGCGGCCATCAATGGCCACCGCATGGCACTGATCTACCGCGCCGATCTGCTTGGCGTCGTTATTCAGCATGGCACGCAACACTTTGCCGGTATTCATCGGCGTGCCACGGATCAAGAAATTCTCGGCTGCTTCGCCCCAACCTTCCTTGAGCCATTCGATATTGCTCTCGAACCCACCGGATGACAGCACAACGGTTCGCGCCTCGACACGATGTAATTCGCCACCATGACGCACGAAGGCTGCGTTAAAGCGCCCATCCTCAATCTCTAATTCTTCGACCTCGGCCTCGTAAACAACCGCAACGCCGATTTTTTCACAGGTGCGGAAATACGCGTTCATCATCGCCTTGCCGCCGCCCAAGAAAAACGCGTTGGTCCGCGCAAGGCCAAGCGTGCCGCTTAGTGGGGGTTGGAACGTCACACCCTGCTCGATCATCCAATCAACTGCGGTTTCAGAAGCTTCGATCATAAACCGCGAGAGTTCTTCGTTGGTATTACCGTCGGTGACCCGCATTAAATCCGTCATATACTCGGCAGCTTCGTACCCGCCAGTAACGTAATCTGTGGCAGCTTTGTGGGTGTAGCGAATGTTACGAACGTGGCGGCTGTTACCGCCCCGCAAATCTTTATTCGCGCTTTCGACCATCAAGACACTGGCACCCGCACGCCGTGCCGTCAGGGCCGCCGCCATCGCGGCATTGCCGGCCCCCAGAACAAGGACATCGTAAGATCGAGAAAATTCAGGTGGTGGCAATTTGTGCTCCGTAACTAAGATCATCACTGGCGCGATGATCGTGACATCAGTTTTAACCCCGGTTAGCATCAGGATCAAATTACATCATCGGAGATGCGTAAAAATGAGTAACATCACGACCTTAAAGCAGAAAATGAGCGAAGCAGAGTGGCAAATGCGGGTTGATTTGGCCGCCTGTTACCGCTTAGTCGATCTTTATGGGTGGTCTGATTTGCTCGCGACACACCTGTCTGCACGTGTCCCCGATGCCGATGATCAGTTCTTAATCAATCCGTTTGGTCTGATGTTCGATGAAATGACCGCATCTGATTTGATCAAGGTTGAGGAAGATGGCACGGAGCTATCTGAATCTGAATACAGCATCAATCCAGCGGGCTTTGTCATTCACTCGGCTGTCCATATGGCGCGCCCGGAAGTCGCCTGTGTGATGCATACACATACAGCAGCAGGCGTCAGCGTCGCCACACAAGAAGACGGCCTGCTCCTCCTCACCCAACAAGCTCTCGCCGTCAGGGCACAATCAAACTATCACGATTATGAAGGCATCGCGTTTGATTTAGCGGAACGCGAGCGGCTTGCGAACGATCTTGGTGATAACAAAGTGTTGTTCTTACGCAATCACGGCGTCCTCACAGTCGGCAATACTGTCGCCGAGGCATTCATGTGGATGTATCGCACAGAGCGCGCATGCAGATTTCAATTGGCGTTCCAACAAGCAGGCGTGAAAGCCAAAGAAATCCCCGCTGAGACGATTGCCCTGACGATTGAGCGCAACCGCGAGGCTAATTCGCCTAGCGGATACCGTCCCATCGGCGTGAATGAATGGCCAGCATTGCTACGTAAATTGGACCGCGAAAATCCAGGATATGACGCCTAGGTAAGACTCAGTCTGGGAACGGCAGTGGTTCGCCGGATGGCAAGCCGACTTCGAACGCATTCAAGATGTGCGAAACAGTGGCGTAGTATCCCGCCAGCATCACAAGCTCGACCACACCCTTTTCACCCAACAAGGCAATCGTATCCTGATAAAGCGCATCATCGACGCGTTTGGATGTTTGTAGCTCGAATACAAAACGATAAACCGTCGCGTATTTTGGCTCATTCGGGACAACTTCATCCATGATCTGATTGATCACCGCATCGGGCAAGCCTACTTTGCGCGCGATTTTGGCATGCGCATACCATTCGAAATTGGCCCGATGGCGCCGGCCACAGACCAAAATCGCAAGTTCACGCAGATCATCCGGAATTTCTGAATGATATCGAAGGCGTCCGCCCAATTGTTGCACCAAATCACCAATTTCTGGTGATCTGAGCATCGCATTGAATGGTCCGCGAAGTGCGCCCTCTTCGTTAAGCATCTCGGCAGGATCACCCTTGGAACGTGGGCCACCTGTAATGCCATCGAACACGGCGCGTTGTGCGTCATCCATATCTTCAAGACGTATCGGACCTAATCTACTCATGATGCACCTGCTGCTTTAGCGACCTTTTCCGGAGGCGGA
>DGNZ01000245.1 GCA_002389175.1 Rhodospirillaceae bacterium UBA4479
CACGGGTTCGAGTCCCGTAGGGGACGCCAACTCTTTTCCAAGTTCTTTTGGTCTCTAAGAGTTAACTATCCTTCAAATTAACCGACTTCTCGTGCTGTAACAGAAAACTGGCTACAGTGGGGTTTCTAACGGCTGTTCATGGCCTTTCTCATCTCTCCCGTCGGGGAGATATTTATTACTTTCGTCGTGCAATTCCCAAAGACCTCTCCAATCAATTGCAACGTAGCGAGGTCTGTTGGTCGCTCAAGACTCACGATAATTGCACTGCTAGGATACGCTGCCGATTATTTTCAAATCGGTTTGAGCAGTTCGTTAAGGTCTTGAGACGTATGCCGAACGCCACAAACGCCGCGAACAAGAAATCACGCCAGCGAAACCAGCACCATTGGTTTCAGATGATAGGCTTTTATCCAGAAGCGGTCATTTACCTGCATCCAGATTGCCAGAATCGGGTTTTCCACCTAATCTAACAATCCACTGATATCACTTTCAGTTTCCAAAAACTATTAGGCTACGCATGCCGTTTACCACATTACGAGAATGGGACTTCACACCCGTATACAAAAAGCTTTCGAAGGCATTCTCACCCGATCAGTGTCAGGAAATCATCGCACTGCACAAGGACCGCGAACCGATGGTTTCCGAAATGATGGTTGAAGACAAAAGTATACGGAGTACCGATCTGTATTGGCTTCTGCCTCAAGCAGGGGTAACGGACTGGATATTTGAAGATCTCAGTGAAGTCGTGGGCGATTTCAACGACAAAACCTTTCAGTTCGAACTGGATGGATGCATGGACCTTCAGTTGACACACTACAAGACGGGGCAGCATTACGGGTGGCATGCCGATTTATCTGGGCGATTTTCGAGCCGTCGGAAATTATCGATGTCGGTCTTGCTTTCGAAACCGAATGAATTTAGCGGTGGAGATATTCAGTTCTTTGAGGACGATGACCACAAGCCCAAGATACCACTCGCACAAGGTGATGCCGTGATATTTCCCTCTTGGTACAAACATCGAGTCACAGAAGTTACCCACGGCGAGCGTTGGAGTTTGGTGAGTTGGTGGACTGGTCCACCATTTAGGTGAATGATGCTTTGACTGCGACCAGTTCGGGTCATGACCATCATTTACGGGCGGGTGCATGATGAATACCTAAACGAAAGCCTGTTATCAAATTTCCAGAATTATCGCGCTGAAACAGTAAACGGCTTCTGTCGTTGAATCTCGATATCGGGTTTTCCGCGCAAAAGATATCAATTGTCCCCTATCGCCAGAAAACAGATGCGGTGCTGAGG
The DNA here is from genome assembly GCA_002389175.1 of Rhodospirillaceae bacterium UBA4479. GTDB lineage: Bacteria > Pseudomonadota > Alphaproteobacteria > Rhodospirillales > Casp-alpha2 > UBA4479. The sequence goes on from DGNZ01000245.1 coordinate 1,300, forward strand.
TTGGTCAGCTGATCAAAATCTAGTTTAATCTGACAACGTAATCTTGTCGGGAAATTGATGATGTATACGAATTTTGACCTGAGATCGGCTTGGCGAGTTGATGACCTAAAGGCGGACCGCAGTTGGGAATTTCAACTGAATGATACGCACCGAAGCAATATGGTGGAGGCTGTCAGCAAAGCGTTCGATCCAGATCGTTCCTTTTTCGATTATAAACGTGAAGAATTTGATTTCGGCCCTGCGCTTGATGTGATCAGCGGAGCGATCCGGGAGGCTTATCACGGGCGAGGTGTGGCCTGGCTGCATGGATTGCCACGGGACGGCCTGAGCGAGCAGGAATTCGCCGTGATGAACTGGGGCATTGGATTGCACTTCGGCGTGGCAAGGCCCCAAGGTAAAGCGTCCCATTATATGTCAGCAGTGCGAAATGTCGGCACAGATTATCGGGCATCCAATGGGCGTGGGTATTCTTCGAATTCAAAGCTCGATTTCCATGCGGATGGCACAGACATTGTATCTTTGTCCTGCTTCAACAAAGCAAAGTCTGGCGGCCAGAGCATGATGTCGAGCAGTGTTGCGGCGTATCAGGTGCTTTGTGATGAGCGCCCGGACTTGGCAGAGGTCGCAGAGCAGGACTTTTTCTTTAGTCGACAAAAAGAAGAAACCCCGGACGAGCAAGCGTTCTACGGCCAACCCCTGTATGACATGTGTGATGGTCGTTTGTTTGGTAAATGGAACCGAAACCGCGTTCGCTCGGCACAAGATATACCCGGGGTGCCCCGATTGACCACTGAACAGTATGAGCTGATGGATATGCTGGATGACATTCTGAGCAGACCCGAATTGATGTACACGATATATCTTGAACCGGGTGATGTGCAGTTTCTAAATAATCACGTGATGCTGCATTCACGCACAGACTATGTCGATCATGATGCGCCCGAGGAAAGGCGATTGTTGCAGCGCCTTTGGTTGGCACCACCAGACTCCATCCCCCTCCCCCAAAGCTGGGGCGAGTTTTTCCGCTCGGTCACACCGGGGACGGTACGGGGTGGCATTCGCGGGCATCACCATGATGAAACGTGTCTGGCATTCGAAGCCCGTCAGGCGGCAGAACTTGGGATGGAAATACCGCCCGCGTGGGCCGAACAAAAAATCGCGTAATCTATAAATTCAGGGGAACGACATTGACCAAAGCACAAGAGTTTAGACGCCAACTATCTGAAAACGATATCATCCGTGCACCGGGTGTGTATGACGGGATTACAGCGCGTCTGGCAGAAGATGCAGGCTTTCCTGCGATCTATATGACGGGGGCGGGCACATCCATGTCGTTGGGCTATCCCGATTATGGGCTGATCACTCAAACCGAGATGGTGACCAATGCCAACGTGATTGCACGCACGGTTGATATCCCCGTTATTTCGGATGCGGATACAGGCTATGGAAATGAACTCAACGTGACCCGCACGGTGAACGAATATGAGCGCGCTGGCATTGCTGCCATTCATATGGAAGACCAAGTCAGCCCCAAACGATGCGGTCACCTGGATGGCAAAGAACTTATTCCCGTTGATGAGTATGTGGCGAAGATTCGTGCTGCTGCCGCTGCCCGCCGTGACCCCGATTTTGTGATCATTGCCCGTACGGACGCGAATACCGTGACCGGGTTTGATGATGCCATTCATCGCGCGAATATGGCACTGGCCAATGGCGCCGACGTTGCGTTCGTTGAGGCTGCAAAAACCATGGAAGAGTTAAAGGCGATACCCGAAAAGGTGAACGGCCCCTGTCTGTTGAATGTGGTGACGGGCGGTAAAACACCGGATTTAAGCATGGAAGATGCCCAGGGCATGGGCTACCGGATTGCGATCCTGCCATCG
>DGNZ01000021.1 GCA_002389175.1 Rhodospirillaceae bacterium UBA4479
CTCGACGCGGTGGCAAGTGCAGCGGCAGCATCCCCTGCGCGGGCCTGAGCCTCGGCCGCAGTCATAAGAACGGGCGTTCGATCTGCAGGGCTGGATACTGAATCCAACATATCAAGCGCCCTGGTTGTTTCTGCCATATCAGCCAACGCAGAAGCGACATGTCGCATGCCGGCGCTCCTTGAACTGGAACGGGTCAATGTGCGCGCTTTACGCTCTGACAGTTTCAATTCCTGTTCTGCCCGTTGGCGTTCACCCGCTTGGGCCAAGATCACCGCCGCCCGTGTCCGATGCGCGACCTCTTTCAAGGGGTCTTCTATATCGAATAAGCTCCCGATCAGTTTGTCCGCGGTTTCTTTGGCATCTTTCAGATCATTACGTCTGAGCTGAATTTCAGCAATTGCAGCAAGGGCAGCAGATTTTTTCGACGGATCAGGGATGATTCGCGCGGCGGCGGCAGCGTCTTCCGGGCGTCCCGCTGCGGATTGAGCTTCTGCAATATCGCGCAGCGCAACCATCACTAATCTGGGGTCTTTAATCAGGGCGGCGGTTTCCATCGCCCGGTGGCCCAGGCCCGCGCGCGCTTCGGTGATCAGAATTTCGCCATAAGCCCAATCGCGAAGTTCAGCCCGTGGTATTGCCTTGGCGCTTTCCTGTGCTTCGTTGAGAAGGCAAAGCGCGGTAGGTGATTCGAAACATAATGAGGGATCGCGCGTAGGGTCCGCCACACCAGGACCATCGCTTTTGATCAGGTCACGGGTTGCTGGGTGGCTGAGCAGCTTGGACCGCGCATCATTGATGCTTTCGGCGCGGGCCAGTTCAAGCTGCTTCATCAGTTTTCTAACGCCGACGGCATATTCCAACTTACCGATTGTGCTCGGTGTGGCTTGCCCATCTTCTTCGAGGCCGTTGGTGCGCTGATAGATTTTAATCGCCGCCCGGGTTTCCTTGGTCAGTCGTCCGTCTTCTTCACCAAGATAGAGCCCCAGTTTCGATAAGGCCTGCTGCGCACGCAGGACCAATGTGCTGACGGGAAGGGTATTCGAAGAACGTGTTTCCTGTTCGAGTGGGGGTAACGACGCGGAAATCTGTCGGGCGTCGGTCAGCACAATCGTCACAGCAGTAATGCCGAGCAACATGCTCAAGACTCGTGAAAGCCGTTTCGGTAACGGTAATGTGCCCATCATATCCAAGATACTATCAAATGCTGACCAACATATTACGCAAATTTTCGCAAAATGTGTCAAAGCCGCTTGGCGATACACGCTTAAACTTCTAAAAACCGCCGATGGCGGTATACACGGAAATTGACGATGACGCACTTGTCGACTTCATGTCAGCTTATGACGTGGGCGAAGTCTTATCGTGCAAAGGGATCGCCGAAGGGATCGAGAATTCAAATTTCTTGGTCACCACGACATCCGGTCCGTTCATCCTGACGCTTTATGAAAAGCGCGTTGATGCTGCTGATCTGCCTTTCTTTTTGGGCTATATGGATCACTTGGCGGGCAAGGGTATCCCATGCCCGATTCCGGTCAAAACCCGCGACGGGCATGATTTGCGCGAATTATCAAAGCGACCAGCGGCCCTGATCACGTTTCTGGCAGGGATGTGGCCCAAACGCCCAACAGCCCAACATTGCGGCGGCGTTGGCGAGGGTTTAGCGCGCTTGCATCTGGCAGGTGAAGATTTCGATGGAACCCGCGCTAATACGCTCGGGGTATCTTCTTGGCGTGAATTACTGACATCCTGTGATGGTCATGGAGACAACGACCAAGCGACCCTTCAAGAGCGCCTGAATAAGGTGCTGGATACTTTAGAATCCCAATGGCCCAGCGATTTGCCGAGCGGATTGATCCATGCCGATCTGTTCCCCGACAATGTATTTTTTCGCCATGGACATTTATCTGGCATCATTGATTTCTATTTTGCCTGTGCCGATGCCTACGCCTACGACATCGGGATTTGCATGAACGCATGGTGTTTTGAGGCTGACGGCAGTTTCAACATCACCAAGGCGCGCCGCCTGTTGGCCGAATACCAACGGGTGCGACCGCTAAGTGATGACGAAATCGCCCATCTGCCCATCCTTTGCCAAGGCGCTGCCATGCGGTTCTTGCTGACTCGGTTATATGACTGGGTGAACACCCCGGCGGATGCGTTCGTGACACCAAAAAATCCAGAAGAATATATCAAGAAACTTGAATTCCATTTATCGGTAAAGGGACCCTCGTCTTATGGCCTCGACCTCTGACAACGCTTCAGACGCAATACAGATTTATACGGATGGCGCGTGCTCAGGGAACCCGGGCCCCGGGGGGTGGGGCGTGTTCCTGCGTTGGCGCGGCCATGAAAAAGAATTATCGGGCGGCGAGCCGGACAGCACCAATAACCGGATGGAATTGATGGCGGCGATCCAAGCGTTAGAGAGCTTAAAACGCGCCTCGGTGGTTGATCTGCATACGGATAGCACGTACGTGCGCGACGGCATCACAAAATGGATTCATGGCTGGAAGCGTAACGGCTGGAAAACATCGGCCAAGAAACCCGTGAAGAATGAAGACTTATGGAAGCGCCTGGATGCAGCGCTGGCAGATCATCAAGTATCCTGGCATTGGGTCAAAGGCCACTCAGGACATCCAGAGAATGATCGTGCTGACGAGTTGGCAACGGCTGCGGCGCAGGCGATTAAAGCGGCGCAGACGATTAAAAATGGCGAGTAGGCTCGGGGCTTATTCCCTGCACCGTGGCCACGTCCGTGCGCTCTGCTTTATGGCGTTTTACGGTCACAGTCTGATGGGGGGTGTACTTCTGGGTATAGCCAATAGGTGATATTCATCCATGATCCGGAACGGCTGGATCGAGCCGAGCTTGACCATTTTTCCTCACGGTCAATGTCAGCTTTCAAGTTTCGGCTCAGTGG
>DGNZ01000432.1 GCA_002389175.1 Rhodospirillaceae bacterium UBA4479
AAGCCATGTTCACGATGTGACCATCACCAGGGAAGCGCCGAACTATCGTTCGGACGGCTAAGGCTTAATAATATGACGCCCGGTGCGCGTATTTCGTCAGTCGTCGAATTGCTGACAGCAATCGACGATGAGGCGATGCCGCCTGACCAAATCATCGATAAATATTTTCGAAAGCGTCGTTATGCCGGATCGGGCGATCGTCGATATATCGGCAGCCATGTGTACGATATCCTTCGGCATCGGTCCCGTCTGGATTGGTGGTTGGCGCGCACAGGCCTAGGAATATCGACTGATGCACGTCGTCGTGCGCTTGTTTTCTTGGTGGTTCATGATCGCGCCTCACCCGAAGAAATAGGCAATATCTTTACCGGAAATACGCACTGCCCAACACCATTGGAAGATGACGAGTTGGCGTTGGTCGATGGACTTTATGGCCGCCCTGCCATCAACGATGATATGCCCGATCATGTCCGACTTGAATATCCTGAATGGATGGATCGATCATTCCGGTCACTTTGGGGTGACGCATTAGAACGCGAAATGTCTGCGCTCAACCAACCGGCATCATTGGATCTTCGTGTGAATACCATGAAATCCACGCCTGAGGATGCCCTTGCACGGTTGCGCGAAGACTACATGGACTGTGAGCCGATGCCATTGTCACCTATTGGTATAAGGGTTGAGGGAAAACTTCGGATTGGTGGAACACGGGCTTACAAAGAAGGCTTGGTCGAAGTCCAGGACGAAGGATCGCAATTGGTTTCCATGCTGACCGATGCACGGCCAGGCATGACGGTTATCGATTATTGCGCAGGTGCTGGGGGCAAAACGCTCGCGATGGCGGCAATGATGGCCCAAGGGGATCGTATATCCGGCCGTTTGCATGGACTTGATATTTCAGGCTACCGATTGGAACGCATGGCACCACGCCAAAAACGGGCAGGGGTGTTTGGGATCAAACGTCGAGCGATAGCTGCTGAAAATGATCCGTGGGTTGCTGAAAACGCAGAGACGGCAGACCGTGTTTTGTGCGATGTGCCGTGCACTCAAACAGGAAGCTGGCGCCGAAACCCAGAAGCCCGCTGGCATTTTTCACCCGAAGACTTGGACAACATCCGCGACGTCCAACAGCGTATTTTGAGCAGTGCTGCAACATTAGTAAAACATGGCGGACGGTTGATTTATGTGACGTGCTCGTTGCTTCAAGAAGAAAACGAACAACAGCTGATTTGGTTCCTTGAAAACCATGCCGACTTTAAGCCCTTATCCATCGATCAGGTTTGGCGCGAAACGGTGGGTGGGCCACCGCCGCCGACGGGGCCATCACTCAGACTTTCCCCCGCATCAACGGGAACGGATGGTTTCTTTTGTACTGTATTTGAACGTTCCTAGATTGGGTCGAAAAGGCCGCTAGCGTAATCGTTCGTGGCGTTCGAACTCATTCTCGAGGGCTTCAAACATCTCTCTCGCCTTGGCGTCGTCTTCAAGGCCTTCCATCTCGCAATGATGGCACACGCGGTCTCGCGTGACTTTTGCGTCTCGACTCCAGTTTCCAGATTCTGTTTCTAAATTAGGCACGCTGGGATAGCGCGACATCATAAAATAAAAGAACCCGGCACGTTGTTGATCTATGGATTTACAAAGATCAACTGCCCGAACAACAGCTTGCTGACCGCGGGTCAAAGGTGCTGGCCCGGTATCCTCATCCTCAAAACCATCGTCAGCATCCTCTGCGACTTTGCTCATTTCTTCTGCGACGGCAGCCAAGGACTCAGCGGCATTGCTCATTTGATTTGCGTATGCATCCAGATCTGCAGAGTCAGTCGCTGGCAGTTCCGCCAAATTGGACGCGTCGTTATCAGGTGTTGGGTTAACGTCCTTTTGGCTCGATGTCTCGGAGGGCGGCGTCGGTTCTTGTTGAGAAGTATTGGTATCAACCGACGTAGATGTGCCAGACGTATCCGCGTTATTTGTTGGCGCGCCAGTTGTCGGTCGCTCAGAAATGCTATTTACGGGTAACGGATGTTCTGGAGAAGGGTGATTTGTTTGTTTGGGGCCGAGGGTCTTCAATTCGGCATCACCTTCAAGCAAGGTGATTTCCATTTCCATCAATTGTCCATTCCGAGAACCGACGTCCAAACCCTTAAACGGGTGGTCTTCGGTATCATCGGGGAGTTTAAGCGTTACGGTGCGCCCGGAGGAACTGCTATCGCCCCAGCGCATCAATCTAACCCGGAATGAATTTTTTTCGCTCAAATTACATCTCCAATGCAATACTGTATCGCGTTAACAGCGACCAGCGTCAACAGAAGCCATTAATTAGGCCAGTTTGATAATAAGGGAAGGGCTTATGAGCAGTGTCATAGCGTCACTGACGGGGATATTTCATGAGGGTTTGGAGCGTCAACGAAACCGCCCGTTCTTAGAGGGTGTCATGGCCGCTTGCGCCTTGGTTGCAACGACAGATGGCGATGTCAGCCTTGCCGAGCAAGTACGAGTTGATCAAGTGCTTCAGACTCTTGATCAACTGCGTGTTTTCGATCCTCATGTCGGGGTTGATATCTTTCGAGAATATACCGATGCGATAATGGAAAACCCTGAACTTGGGCAAGAAAATGCGATGGAGGCAATTGCCAAAATTGCAACAAACCCTGAAACAGGCGCACTTTTGGTCAGGGTTTGTTTGGCCGTTAGCGAGGCGGATGGCGACCTTGGCCTAGCGGATCAGATTCAAATTGTTTCGATTTGCACTCGGTTTGGGATCGATCCTGCCGATTGTGGTCTTTATATCGATATGCCTATCGAGGAGTTTTTGGCCAGCAATCCCAAAAGCTAATTACAGGATTCGATCCTCGGCGGTTTCATCATCATCCGCGGATAAGGATTGTCCCTGTACGGACATCAGGTTGCCTGGCATTAAACGGATCCCAGATTTGTTCAATTCAGTGAACACGGCTTCGTTGACCGCATAACGAAGTGAGAAATACTGACTGGATGGCACCCAGAACCGAATGCCCAGAATGATGCCGCCATAGGTGAAATCGTGAATGCCAATTTCGGGTTGCTGAGCTTGATCTATTTCCGCTACATTTTTAAGTGCTGCGACGGCCGCATTCTTGGCGACATTAATGTCTTGGCCGTTTTCGATGGCGATTTTGGTTTGCACGATACGCCGGGACTCAGAATTTACAATCACGCGCCCAACGATTTCTTTGTTGGGCACGGTGATTTTCTCGCCGTCTTCGCCGATCATCACCGTGTGGGCGAGAGTGATTTCTTCAACCACACCACTAGCCCCCCTGTTCACGGTGATGGTGTTCCCAACGACAAACGGTCGCGACAAAATAATCGATACGCCTGCGCCGTAGTTTGATAACGGGCCCTGGATCGCGACGGTGGCACCAAAGGCACCGGCACCGGCAAGCGCAATCAACGGTGCAATGGATACCCCAAAGTTCCCCATCGTGATGATGACAAGGAATACAATGGCAATCAGTTTGACCACGTTACCGATAAATCGTGCCAGTGTGACATCTATTTGTTTAGCTTCAAGCATGCGCGAGACGCGGCCACCAATCCATGACGCGACTTTTAGGCCGATGAGTAAAAAGACCAATGCGCCAAGGATTTGGAAGCCATACTCGATCCCAAATTCGGTGAGCATATCTACATATTTTGAGACGTTTTGCATCTGCAGGTCGACGGTCTCTTGAACGTTATCTTGCATGACGGTTACTTCGGCTCAACGGTGACAGCAGTACCGCTGACAACAACAAACAGCATGCTTTTGCCGTCGCCTGAAATTTCACTGTAATCCAAATCAACGCCAACGATGGCATTGGCCCCGACAATCAGTCCTTCGCGCCGGAGTTCGGTTAAGCAGGTTCGGCGCGCATCACGGAGCACTTTTTGAGAGGCCGACGATCGTCCTCCAAAGATATCGCGGATACCGGCAAAGAAATCTTTGAACAGGTTCATACCGAATACACATTCGGCGGTAATCACTTCTATTCTCTTCGTGACAGTGTATTCGGCCATGCTGAACTCAGTGGTGACGATCAGGTCTTTGGCAATTTCATCGATAACGTCCGTCGGCAATTCGTCGAATTGTTTGTTATCGATCAGTTCTTGGATTTTTTCGTCGCTTTTGCCGAATATGCCGAACATCGTTTGCTCCTGAGAAATCTTGATTGGCGGGCATTATGCCATGCTTTTACGGACTTGGAAGCGACAGATGTGTGTTTCTGTGGCTTGTTTCATAGGACCGTTTCCGACAAGTTATTTCTCAATACCTATCGCGTTAATTTATGGAAATCAGTTCTAATGTCCCCCAAAGAGATCGTTGAGAAACTTCTGCAATCCGCCAAATTGATTCACACCCCATCAGGAGATGGCGACATGGTTTGGCAGGCGTGGGGCGAACCCACGCAACGGCCACCTTTGTTATTGCTTCACGGTGGATTTGGTTCTTGGACCCATTGGCTTGCCAACGTCGAGGCATTGTCACAGGACCGTCTGGTTGTCACATGCGATATGCCGGGCTTGGGCGACAGCGCATCTGCCCCTGGTGAACTTGCCCCTGATATAATTGCAGCACCTATTATTGCAGGCCTTGATCAAGTGTTCGGCAAAGATGTCCCATTTGATCTGGCCGGTTTCAGTTTTGGTGGGTTGATTGGATCACGCGTCGCAGCAGCTGTGGGCAATCGTTGTCGTACGTTCATTGCTGTCGGTGCCAGCGGGTTTGAAGGACTCCATGTCCGTGTGCTGGGAATTGAAGTCCCGGCCAAGGATGCATCGGATGATGAAAAAAATACGATCCATCGCAGCAACCTGAACATTTTGCTGCTGTGGGACGAGGCAAACATTGATGATGTTGCGATTTATACGCACCGCAAGAACGTGGCACGTTCGCGGGTACGGTCGCGCCCAATGTCATTGGGAAACCATTTGGTCGATGCACTGCCACGAATATCCGCAAAAATGGCAGGAATTTGGGGTGTGCACGATGCGACGGCGGGAGGGCGCGAGCAAATCATGGAACGCCAAGACGTGTTCCGACGATTCCAGCCGGATGCAGAGGTCAAGATTATCGAAGATGCCGGTCACTGGGTGATGTATGAGCGTCCAGAGGAATTCAACGCCATGCTTTTAGCGATGTTAGATAACGTCTAGAGATCGGTTCAGAAATTTATGTTCGAGGATTACGTTTTGCCAAAGCCTCTGCATACGCGTTGAGGCTGGTTTCAAGACTGCGGGACCGATCCATGGTCTGACGTGTTTCAGAAGCATAAGGTGTTTCTGATAACAGTTTGAACATCCAGGCTGCGCCGTCATGAAAATCACCCGTGACTCCGGCTTCGCGGAATGTTTTGGCGATTTCTTCCATTTCACCAATCCAGCGCCCACTGTCTGCAGGCAGGGCGGAGACCATGCGTCGCATATTATCGAGTGTTGGTGATTGCGAATGTTCAAACTCAGCGATCAATTCATTGAGTAATCCATTGCGTTCCGCAGTCAAAAGCACGGATGTCCAAAGTGTCCAACTGCCCTTGGTCAGACCCGCATAGGCCATTTTCATGGCTGATGCTTTGCCGATTTCTGCGCCTAAGCTAATGACTTTAAAACCCTTGCCGTCCAAGGCTTCCATCGCAGTGGTATCGGGACCTGACACATAGAACCGCGTGCCATCACTTTTGTTGGGGGCCAAGCCAATGATCCCGGCATCGATGAAGCTGGCACCCGCAGCTTG
>DGNZ01000170.1:0-9736 GCA_002389175.1 Rhodospirillaceae bacterium UBA4479
GTCTTCATCGCGGAAACACGGTGCGATCTGGAAATACTTGTCGAAGCCCGACACCATCAACAGCTGTTTGAATTGCTGCGGGGCTTGGGGCAGGGCATAGAACTTGCCGGGGTGGTTCCGGGCAGGGACCAGATAATCGCGTGCACCCTCGGGCGACGATGCCGTCAGGATCGGGGTTTGGAATTCCATGAACCCTGACTCGACCATGCGACGGCGGATCGATGAAATCACACCATTCCGTAGAATGATGTTCTTCTGCATTTTCTCGCGGCGCAGGTCTAGGAAACGGTAACGCAGACGAATATCTTCGCCCACTTCTTGGTCACCAGCAACTTGCAGCGGCAACACTTCGGCAGGGCTTTCAACGTTGATCGCGCGGATGCGCACCTCAACTTCGCCCGTTGGGAGGTTTGAATTAATCGTGTCGTCGGAGCGTTTGACCACTTCACCGGTAATGGTCATGACGGTTTCAGGGCGTGCCCCCTCAACAACCGGGAACAGATCACTTTCAACATCAATGACGCACTGTGTTAGGCCGTAATGATCGCGCAAGTCAACGAACACCAAACCGCCGTGATCACGCTTGCGGTGCAGCCACCCTGAAATGCGAACGGTTTCGCCAACATGGTCAGCGCGAAGCTCGGTGCAGGTATGCGAGCGAAAGGGGTGCAAAGTGTCGGTCACGATGAGGCTCTCCAGTACGAAACTCGGTAACGTTATGGTGCACGATAGACGTATGGCATTTCGAACACCGAATTGACCGGAGGTTTACGGTGGAGGGGCCTTTTATGCAAGGGCGAACACCCCCTCACCTAACCTCTCCCCCAGCATTGGCTCGCACCAATTAAATTGGCGACAAGGGGAGAGGGATTAGAAAGAGTGGTTTGAATCCAAGTGTCCCTCTCCCCTACGAAGTGGGGGGAGAGGACAGGTGAGGGGGTTACCACATAGATTCTTCAGCGCGCCCTGGCCATTCTTTATCATAGGCCTCTCCGTCCACGCCGCCGTCTTTTTGGTCTTTGGTTTGCGCGGCGAGGATTTCACCCGCTGATGGGAGTGATTTCTCATCAATATGCAACGACGGGTTCCATAGCTTGGCCCGCATCACCGCGCGTGCGCATTGGAAGTACATCACGTCGATGGTGACTACCATAACGGAGCGGGGTGGTTTGCCCTTTTCGGCGAAGCTCTCGAGCAATTCAGGCTCAACACTGAGGACCGCACGTCCGTTCACCCGAAGTACGGTGCCTGACCCTGGGATCAGGAACATCAGCGAGACGCGGGGGTCGCCAACAATATTGCGAAGGGTATCAATCCGGTTGTTGCCGCGGCGATCTGGCAGCATGAGGGTTTTGTCATCGTGAATACGTACAAATCCAGGATTATCGCCTCGCGGTGTGCAATCGATCTCGTCGGTGCCTACAGAGGCCAAAGCCAAGAACGTCGAGGCTTCGATCAATTGTCGGTATTCATCGGTGACGTGATCGCTTTCTTTAACCAGTGAAGCATCAGATGGCTCAAGATTATAGACGGCTTCTAGGTCTTCGATGGTCTTGATGATGTGATCGGTCACGATCAATCTCCGTGGTTGGGGATTATGTGGTAGGACCCCGTTTAAGTGCCTTTGACATAAGGGTTCGTCGCGCGTTCATGTCCGAATGTGGACATGGGGCCGTGGCCGGGGACAAAGGCGGTGTCATCGCCAAGTGGCCATAGCTGCGTCTTAATCGATGTGATTAATTGATTTTGGTCGCCCTTTGGGAAATCACTTCGCCCAATGGATCCTTGGAACAGAACGTCACCGACGAATGCGACTTGGGATTCAGGCTGATGGAACACCACATGACCGGGTGTGTGACCGGGGCAATGATAAACCCCAAATGTGACATTGCCGACCGTGACGGTCTCGTTGCCTGTTAGCCAACGATCTGAGTCGAATGCGCGTCCGCCTGGAAACCCATACTTGGCGGAATCCTGAGGGATCGCGTCGATCCAGAATTTATCGTCAATATGCGGCCCTTCGATGGGGACATCCAATCGTTCGCGAAGTTCATCGGCGGCACCAGCGTGATCGGCATGGCCGTGGGTCAGCAGGATTTTCTCGATCTCGCAGCCGATTTCCTCGACGGCTTCAAGCAATCGATCAATATCACCGCCCGGATCAACGAAAGCCCCCTTATTGGTTTCAGTGCACCAGATGATTGAACAATTCTGCTGCAGCGGCGTGACCGGAACGATGGCCGCGCGGAGGGGAGACCCTGGTTCTGAAGGGGAAGATTGAGTGTTCATGATGGACGCATCCTAAGGTCGGCAAGATGCGGCATCAAGTGACCTATTTAAGATATTGCTGTAGCCACGCCATGGTGCGGGCAATTGCTTTTTCCCGCGCTTCTGGGTGTGTGCCAATGCGCACATGCCATCCAGCCTCAGGGTTTCGTTTACTTGGCAATTTCATCGTGCGCGGTTCTGACGATGGATGATCAAAACCGTGTGCGGCGCCATCATAAATATCAATTTCCATAAGGCTCTCAGCTTGAAGTTGTGCACGTTCAACCAATCGGCGACAGGGTGTTGGTAGCGTCCAGTTATCATCCGATCCATGTTGGATCAGGGTAGGGAGTCGAGCGCTATAATCCGGATGTTCCTTACCAATGGCTTTGCATCCCGGATAAAAGAGTACGGCTGTGATAAAATCACCGGCCCCATCTTTGGGCGTAGATGAACTGCCCTTCATCACTGTGTGAAGTCCCGTCATGGCGCCATTGGACCAACCTATGAGTGCTATACGTTTCGGGTCGATATTTGGTTGTGCCTGCATAAATCTAAGCGCACCCAAGGCATCATACTGACGGTGGCCCTCTGGTGTAATAGGTCTATCTTTTGATTTGCACAGATATCTATGACCACGTGGTCCAAAGCTATCTGGTAATAACAGCGACCATCCCTCGGCTTTAAACAGGTCAATCCATGCGCGAGTGCGGGCACTCATCTTGCCGGAATTATTAAATAATCCTCCACACCCGTGAAGCATAACGATTCCAGGGACGGTTTCAGTGGTTGATGTATTGGATTCGATGTAGACGGCAGTGATCGTCGTGCCGTCAGCACTGTCAAAAGTGACAAATTTTTCAGTCGCTAAAACGTCTGAAGCTATCGCAGTAATCATGACAATGGCGACTGCAGCACCCATGTATACTTGTTTAAACAACGTCAGCTCTCAATCTGCCACGTACCGTCGGTCTGGCGACATGCGATGCCAGCCCCTTTTTCCTGATCGCCGCTAACGAAAATACTGGTGCTAAAGGTTCGACAATTTTTACCCGATGAATGCACAAATGTCCGCATAGGGGTAATCGTGCCCGAATTTCCAGAATCTGGATTTCGCCATGTCGAAACCTGCGCGACCTTATTATATTCCAATGCATCTTGGGTTGTGCGTTGTGCATATACTTTGTCCGCAATATCCAATTTACTGCCCAAATCTGTTTCATCCCAGTTTCCGGTGACGGCACCTATTGCTACCGCCGCCATCTGACGGTCGCCAAGCGATGTTGAAGTGCCGTCGAAATCAGTCCCGCCACCTGCACAGGCGCTTAACGCGAGGCATAGGGTGAACGACAAGATGGGCTTGCGAAGTTCGCGACGTGACAGTGATTGCGGCATATCTCATATCCATTCTGGGTTGTCAGATATTGCGACTGAACTGTAATGCTATTCGACTCGTAACCCAAAGCACGATATCAAATATCTTAAATATCTGCGGCATAACTAAGGCACTGCGATACGCCCCAAAGGTGGAACCGTCAGTGACACATATCACGGAAATACCATGATCGATTTCAATGTTCCTTTCGACACGTTTACAGAATGGTTTGATAAGGCCAAAGACAGTGAACTCAACGACCCTAATGCGATGAATTTGGCGACATGTACGCCGGATGGAAAACCGTCATCACGGATGGTGTTGCTTAAAGATTTTGATGAGCGCGGCTTTGTTTTTTATACAAATCTAGAAAGCCGAAAAGGCAACGAATTGGCGGAAAACCAGCATGTTGCCTTGAATTTCCATTGGAAAAGCCTGCGAAAACAAGTGCGCGTTGAAGGTGTGGCTGAACCTGTCAGTGACGAAGAGGCAGATACATACTATCAGTCTCGTGCACGTGGAAGTCGGATTGGTGCTTGGGCGTCAGAGCAATCTCGCCCGATGGAAGGCATGTTTATCCTGGAGCGGCGCGTGGCTGAATTTACGGCCAAATTCAATATTGGTGATATTCCGCGTCCCGACCATTGGTCTGGATTTCGGGTCGTGCCGCAAACGATAGAATTTTGGTCCGACGGCACATTTCGCTTACACGAGCGAATTGTCTATCATCGAAATGGCGATAAATGGACAACGGAGAAATTGTTCCCTTGAATGATTCTAATCCCACACCGACAGCAGGCGACCCGGTCGCGCAACTAGCTATCCAAGGTGGCGGATTGATGCGCGCTGCTGCGATTGCGTCGGTGACGGTAGCGTCGATCCTGATTGTGACGAAGTTCGGCGCGTGGCTGATGACGGATAGTGTCAGCCTGTTATCGACACTTATTGATTCGATTTTGGATGCCGCAGCGTCGCTTATTAATCTTTATGCCATTTATCATGCGCTGCAGCCTGCTGATCGTGAGCACAGATTTGGTCATGGCAAAGCAGAGCCGCTGGCAAGCTTGGCGCAAGCGGCCTTCATTTGTGGGTCTGCGGTATTCTTGTTGGTCGAAGCTGGCGAGCGAATTGCCAACCCCAAAGAGGTATCCAACACCGAGGTTGGTTACTGGGTCATGGTCTTTTCGATTGTGCTCACCATAGGACTTGTCGGATTTCAGCGTTACGTGGTGAAGAAGTCGGGTTCCGTCGCGATTGATGCCGATAGTTTGCATTATCAAACTGATGTTTTGATCAATATCGGCGTGATGATTTCCCTGTTTTTATCAACGACCGTTGGCTGGAAATATGCCGATCCGCTGATCGCTGTGTTGATCGCGCTTTATATCATTAAGGGGGCGTGGGGTATCGGACAGACGGCACTTGGAATTCTAATGGACCGCGAACTCGAAGACGAGGATCGTCAGAAAATCCGCGATATTGTCATGGCCCATGAAGAAGTCAAAGGGATGCACGATCTTCGAACACGGACATCTGGTGTACATGTTTTCATACAATTCCATCTAGAATTAGATGGGGATATGAAGCTGATTCAAGCACACGAGATTTCCGAAGCTGTTGAAATGGAATTGATGGATGCGTTCCCCAGCGCCGAAGTGATTATCCATGAAGACCCCGAAGGCATAGAAGAGCCACGGGCCGTATTCGGATAAAACCTAAGTGACCAATCAAGACGACGTTATCACTTTTTTGCATTCCGTGTTTTCCGGTCGGATCGGCTTTCCGACCGTTATCAAAACCCATGTTTCGATTGTGTTTCTGGCCGGTGATACGGCTTATAAAATGAAAAAAGCGGTGAAGTTTCCATTCTTGGACTTCACATCTTTGGCCGCGCGAAAAATTGCGTGTGAAAAAGAAATCAAAATCAACAAACGAACAGCGCCGACGATCTATAAGCGCGTCGTTGCTGTGACATCTGAGCCTGAAGGGTTGGCACTGGATGGCCCGGGAGAACCCGTTGAGTATTTGGTTGAGATGGACCGGTTTGATGAGACAACGGTGTTTGATCAACTGATCACCCCGCCGGGTAAGTTGCGCCGTAAATTGATGGAGGCGTTGGCCGACGAAATCGCAACCTTCCATATGGCTGCCGATGTGAAACTGACAAGCGGTGGGTGCGAAGGCACGCGCAAGATTGCCGAAAACAACAAGCAGTCTTTTGATGTATTACCATCGGATGTATTTGAAAATGATAGTGTTCAAAGTGTGACGCGGAAGACTCTGGACCGAATAGACAATGCGGAACTACATCTAACGAAACGGCAAAAAAACGGGCACGTCCGCGTATGTCATGGTGACTTACATCTTCGCAACATCTGCTTGGTCGATGGACAACCGACGATGTTTGATGCCATCGAATTTTCTGACGACTTTTCCGATATCGATACGATGTACGATTTGGCATTCCTGTTGATGGATTTGGATTTCCGCGGTGAACGTCGACTGGCGTCATTAGTGCTGAACCGGTATCTTGATGTGTTGACCGAGGACGTTGATACCTTTCACGTCCTGCCGATTTTTTTATCCATGCGTGCCCAGATCAGAGCACATGTGGGTGCCGCTGCCGCGTCTGCCCAATCTGAACCAGATAAAATTCAATCAGAATTGGATGCGGCGCGTCAGTATCTGTCATTAGCTGCGACGTACCTAAGTTCCAGCCCCGCACGTTTGGTTGCGGTCGGTGGGTTATCGGGTTCAGGAAAATCCCGATTGGCACGAGAGATCGCGCCATTTTTTAGCCAAGGCGTTGGCGCGCGCGTTCTGCGTAGCGATGTAGAGCGTAAACGACTTAGCGCTGTTCATCCGAATAAATCACTTGGCGTAGAGGGCTACACACCCGAAATGACCAAGAAGACTTTGGATCATCTATTCCAAATGGCAAAGGATGTTCTTGAGACGGGGCAGAGCGTTGTATTAGACGCTGTATTCGCATCCCCCGCGCTTCGATCAGCGGCTGAACAGATCGCCAAAGAACTAGGGATTGAGTTTCAAGGGATATGGGTCGATGCATCTGACGAGATTCGCTTGGCGCGCATTCAAAAACGTCAAAACAACGTATCTGACGTCACCCCGGAGATTGCACTTCAGCAATCCAATTACGATCTGGGTGAGATGAATTGGATCAAAGTTGATAGTAGTGGCGAGAAACACAAAACGGTGAAATCTGCCCAAACTGTTTTATCTAAAGTCTTCATGGAACTTCAGTAATAAAATCCCTGAAAGACTTTACCCGCAAGTGAATTCCGCGCACCATACAGTTGGTTTTTACAGATGAGGATTAAGTGATGGTTGCCACGATCCTATGCCCGCTAAGCGGTGCTCCTGAAAACAAACTGGTTCTCGATAAAGCATATTCGGTCGCCAAGGACCTGAAATGCCATCTTGAAGTGATGCATGTGGAGCCAGAGGCCAAGGAATCAATTCCGCTGTTAGGTGAGGGTATGTCCGTCGCGATGGTTGAGGACATGATCCGTATCGCCGAGACAGAAGCGTCATCGCGTGCGTCCCGTGCCAAGCAGATGTTTGATGATAGTGTCGCGGAACACGGCTTGCCGGTTTCAGACCGCCCGGGTCCTGAGAAAATGGGGACCGTGGCATGGCGGCACGAACATGGACGCGAGGATGAAGTCATCGCGCGTATAGGCAGACTCCATGACATCATCGTCGTCGCACGTCCTGGCGACACCGAAGACGTTTTGACGCCGATGACATTGAATGCGGCAATCTTTGAAACGGGTCGCCCAGTATTGGTCGTTCCGCCAAAGGGTGCTGGTTCAATTCGTAAACGGATCGCGATTTCCTGGAATGGCAGTGTTCAGTCTGCCCGTGCGGTATCCAAGGCCATTCGGTTGTTGGAACAAGCCGATGCTGTGATGGTGCTAACGGCTGAGAGTTTTCAGACATCTGGCGCTGTCGGGGCAGAATTGACACAATATTTGCGATGGCATGGGGTTGAGCCTGAAATCAAAGTGTTCGAATCACCAGCCAGCAATGTGGGGCCCAGGTTACTAGAAGAATGCGATAAGTTCGGTGCCGATTTGTTGGTGCAGGGCGCTTACACGCATAGCCGGATGCGCCAATTGATATTGGGGGGCGTAACCAAGCATGTCCTTGGCCATGCCGAAATTCCCATGTTTATGGCGCATTAATCGTCGGTTTCATTAATAGCTGGCGCATCGCGCTCGGAGATTGATGCCAGGCCAGCAATCGCTAATATAACGCTGCAATAAATCTAACAAACGAGGACTCATCCATGTTCATGAGGAAGTTACTTGCGTCTGCTGCTGCGGCAGCACTTTTGGCATCTGTATCCGTTTCGGCACAGGCCGAGACCCGTGTTACATACAAATCCGCCAAATCTACGTCATCGTATTACCAAATGGCGGTTCAGATTTCTGAAGCGGTCAAACGCGGCACCGGCGGCGACATGATCTTAACCGTTGAAGAAAGCCAAGGGTCTGTTCAGAACGTCAAAGAAGCGGCTGTTCGTCCAGGCAACTACGTCTTCACAACACCACCTGTATTGGTCAAATTGGCGCAAGCTGGCAAAGGTAAATTCGAGCCAAAGAACGCAAAGTTTGATGAAATTCGTGGTCTTTTCCCAATCCCATCTTTGACGATGCATTTTGTTGTTCGTGCAGATTCCGGTATCAAATCTTTCGCTGATTTGGCTGGAAAATCGTACCTAACGGGCAAGGGTAGTTTCGGCGCCCGTGAAGCGGTCAAATACTTCGATATGTTCGGTGTTAAAGACAAAGTGAAATTGGTCGACGTTGAATTGAATTCGGCCGTGCCTGCATTGAAAAATAAGCAGATTGATGGCTTTGCAACGGCAGGCTCATTCCCTGCACCAAATGTGATGGAAGCTGCTGCCGGAACAGACGTTCGTTTGATTTCGATGACAGATGAACAGGTCACAAAATCCAAGCGGACGAAACTTATCATTCCTGCTGGGACGTATCCCGGTATTGATACCGATACTACGACGACGTCTTTGCCAGTTATGGCTTATACGACAACAGGTATGAGTGACGAGGTCGCCTATACCCTGACCAAGGCGTATTGGACTGAGAAAGAGCGTTTGGGCACCGATAATAAATGGTGGAATGGCGCTAAGCCGGAAATGCTTTCGTTGATGTACGGAAAACTGCACACAGGTGCATTGAAGTACTATGCAGAAGCAGGTGTTGCGGTACCAGACGCCCTTAAATAAGCGTGTTAGAAATCACTGAGACGAATAAACCGCGAGTCCGGGGGCAGATCGCTCTTGGGCTCGCGATTATTTCGGTCGCTTTCCATTTATATTTAATTTTTTCCGGGCTGATCCCGAATTTGATCAGCCGACCTATTCACATGGCCTTGGCGTTGCCATGGATATTTGTGCTGGTTCAGCATCGTAATTTCACATCCAAGATGATTGGCTATGCGATCTGCACTGTTGGACTGGTGATATGCGCGTACATCGCGCTTAACGAAACCGCGCTGGGCGACCAATATGGATACTTGAACAGCGATTGGCAGATGATTATGGCATTTGCCTTGATCGTCATTGTTCTTGAGATGGCACGACGTGCCATCAATTGGCCGCTGCCCGCCGTCGCATTATTGGTGCTGCTATACGGCTTGTTTGGTGAATACATCCCCGGCGAATTTGGTCATCCGGGGTTGCCCGTTCCCAGCCTGATTGGAAACCTGACGATCGCCGAAGCAGGCTTTTGGGGGCCTTTGACGGGGGTGTCCGTTAACGTGGTTGCGGTATTCGTGATCTTGGGGGCCGTACTGAACGCAGGTGAAGCCGGGCAGGGATTCATGAACTTGGCTATCGCTGTGGCGGGACGCTTACGGGCGGGGGCGGCCAAAGTATCGGTTCTGTCATCCGCGTTGTTTGGATCGTTATCTGGGTCTGCATCTGCGAACGTCGCATCGACGGGCGCGATCACCTTACCCGCGATGAAGCGTCTGGGATATCCCGCCCCGTTCGCGGCGGCGGTTGAGGCCGTGGCGTCGAGTGGCGGGCAGATCATGCCGCCATTG
>DGNZ01000170.1:9765-9979 GCA_002389175.1 Rhodospirillaceae bacterium UBA4479
GCCGCCATTGATGGGTGCAGGCGCATTCGTGATGGTTGAGCTTTTAGGTGTACCGTATACCGACATTATGGCGGCGGCATTATTGCCGTCGATCCTGTTTTTCTTTGCCGTGTGGGTCGGGGTAGATGGCTTTGCCAAGCGTGCAGATTTGCGCCCAATGGATGCATCGGAACAACCGGACCGCAAGACGCTCATCATCACGGTTTCATTCTTT
>DGNZ01000324.1 GCA_002389175.1 Rhodospirillaceae bacterium UBA4479
TGGTATGGCGGCGACCTGTTCGGCGGATTGATTAACGGGTTGGACCGCGCGCAGATATTCCTGGTGATGTTTTATGCGGTGACGTGGTTGCGTGAACCCGCCGTGACCAGTGCGTCGTTGAAAGAACTCCGCGATTGGGTGGTGGGGCAACCGGCAGGTCGGCGTTATCCGATGCTGTGGTTGAGTGCGCATTTCCTGGGCTCGGTCCTGAACTTGGCGGCGATGAGTTTGCTGTCCATCATGGCTGGCGAGCAAAAGGATAAGCTGCTGCGCAAACGCCTGTCGATTGGCTTGATGATGGGTTTTACGGTGGCGTCCACATGGGGGCCTTTTTACGTCAGCGTCGCTGTGATCCTGACGGCGATCCCTGGCGTCAGCTGGGCTGATATTGCGCCGCAAGGCTTGTTGCTGTCGTTCATTTTGCTGTTTGTTGGCTGGGGTTATGACCGCGTATTCCTGTGGCAAAAACCATCGTTGGAAACCCCGCGCGCACCGCGTACGCCACCAACGCTACATGCATCATCAGCAGTACGAACTGCCAGCTTGCTGTTGGTCTTAAGCGTCATGGTTTTGGGGCTGCACGAGTTGGCCAATCTGCCGATCCCGATTGCGTTGGGAGTTGTCAGTCCGCCGTTTGCAATTTTGTGGGCGGCGATGCAAATGTCTTCGGGTGAGCGCTGGCACAAAGGCGCGAAGCCATTGATCACGCGGATTTTCAAAAGCCTGCCCGATTTGCGGAACGAAGCCATCGCGTTTTCTGCCGCATCGGTCCTGGGCATATCCGTCTCAACGGTGCTGCCCCCCGATCAGATCAGCGCAACGTTGCAGTCCTATGGTCTGAGTGGCGACGTGGTCATTGTCGGCCTGATATATGGGATGACGATAGCGGGTGCGGCCGGGTTCCATCCGGTGATAGTCGCGATCCTGGTCGGCGAAGTGATGCCCCCCGAAGTCATTGGCATGCCCCCTGAGATTCTGGCGATGGCATTGTTGGGTGTTTGGGGTACATCGACCATGATCTCGCCGTTTTCAGCCACCACGCTGTTTATGTCGCGTGTGGTCAACACACCCAGCCATGTGATTGCCTGGCGTTGGGACATCCCGGTGGTGTTCCTTGCCATCACGGTGGTCGCGGTTTACGTCGTCACCTATAAGCATATTTTCTACTGAACGGATAACGCCAGATGGCCCTGATCCTTGGCATGGATACATCGATGAGTGCCTGTTCCGTCGCATTGATTGCGGACGGACAGACGATCACCCATGCGTCTGAAGAAATGACGCGCGGCCAGTCCGAAGCCCTGGCCCCGATGATTGATCGGGTGATGATTGGCCATGATTATGCCGATTTGGATGCCGTGGCTGTGACCCGGGGGCCGGGGGCCTTTACCGGGTTGCGGATTGGGTTGGCCGCGGCGCGCAGTTTGGCCATGACAATTGACCGCCCGTGCTTAGGCATTTCCACGTTCGATGTGCTGTCCCTCCAGGTCATGCAAAATACCGACGTGGTCATTCCATCGGACGGGATCATTGTGATTGCGATCGAAACCAAGCGCGATGATTTCTATATCCAGGCGATTGGCGAGGACGGCAGCTTTGTCATTCCGCCCGCTGCGATGATGGCCGAGGACATTCGAAGCGCGCTACCCGAAGACCGCCCGCTTTTCATCGCGGGTGACGGGTGGTCCCGATTGCACGGTGAACTGGGACCCGAAGGGCCTGCGATGCGTGAAATCCCAAATGTGGTTTTGCCCGATGCGGCGGTGTTGGCGAAGTGTGCGCAGGCATTTGTTGAGACGCCCGATGATGCGCCGACATCTCCGCTTTATTTGCGCCCGCCCGATGTGACGATGCCCAAAAAAGCCGAGTAACGGAGCAAAGCTGATTACTGTTTTTTGATCAGGACAATGTTCACGTCGTCAGACCCATCTTCTGGTGTGATGGATAAGACATCGTGACCGTGTTGTCGGGCAGAGCGGGGCACATTTTCCAACGGCTCAACGCCTTTGAGACGGACTTCTAAAACGTCACCGACATAAATTTTTTCAATCATGAGCTTGGTGCGTACGAACGTCATCGGACAAATAAGATGAGTGATGTCTATTTGATGGTCTGGTGTGATTTTATCTAAATTACTACTGTTTTTTGTCATCGCATTACTTGCACCAATTATGGTTAAACAATATAGATACTGCTGAATTTTAGCGTTTTAGACTCTTTCGCTTTGGAGCATTTTAAATCATGTCTGATAAGCCAAGCCAAACGGACCTTTTGGAACTCACAGCAGAAATAGTCTCTGCACACGCAACAAACAACAAAGTCGCACCCGCTGAATTGCCGCAAGTCATCAAGGACGTGTTCGGAACACTCACGGAATTGGGTGAATCTGGGGTACCTGCTGAGGCTCCGACCCCGGCGGTGCCTGTCAAAAAATCGATCACGCCTGATTATATTGTGTGTCTTGAAGACGGCAAAAAGCTGAAAATGCTCAAACGCCATTTGAACACGTCTTATGGGATGTCGCCGGAAGAATATCGCACGCGTTGGGGTCTGCCCGCAGATTATCCAATGGTGGCACCAAATTACGCCAAGCGCCGCAGCACGCTGGCCAAGAAAATCGGCCTTGGCCGAAAAGCAGGTTCTAAATCCCGCGCCAAGTAACCATCTACTCTATATCGCGCCGTTGGTCCTTCACAGGTATCAACGCAAAGGCTACACTAATCAGAAATGATTGTAGGGGCTCATGGGTGAAACACGCTTAGAACGACTTTGTGTCGAACACGGGATGAAAATGACCGATCAGCGGCGTATTATTGCGCGTGTTTTGTCGGTTGCCGAAGATCATCCAGATGTCGAAGAAGTCTATCGTCGGGCCTCTGACAAAGACTCCAATATATCGATCGCGACCGTTTACCGGACCATGAAGCTGTTCGAAGATGCTGGCATCGTGGAACGTCATGATTTTGGTGATGGACGTTCGCGCTACGAAGAAGCCAGCGACGACCATCATGACCACATCATCAATGTAAAATCCGGCAAAGTGATCGAATTCCACAACGAAGAAATCGAAGCGTTGCAGGAAAAAATTGTCGCGGAACACGGCCTGAAGCTGGTCGACCATCGCCTCGAACTATATGCCGTACCCATCGATGACGATGACACCTAATATTCACCTCGCGAATGTTCCTTGGCCCATGGGCCGATCCTTGACAGGAACCGCCATGGTCATCATGTTCCGCGCCGTAAATCAGATTATACCGATAGAACCGTGACAGATAACCTTGTCCGATAACCTTGGCGCACCATGACCGCACACTCTGAGATGCCGAAAACTGAAAAGACCAAAACCGTTCACATCAAGTCGTATGGCTGTCAGATGAACGTTTATGACGCGTCGCGAATGGGTGACGTGCTGGCGCCGCTTGGCTATCAGGCCGGGGATGATATGGCGTCAGCCGATTTGGTGATCTTGAATACGTGCCATATTCGCGAAAAGGCCGCTGAAAAAGTGTATTCAGAACTGGGGCGTCTGCGCATGGAAAAAGATCGCCGCGCTGGATCTGATAATCCGATGGTGATCGCGGTGGGCGGTTGTGTGGCCCAGGCCGAGGGTGAGGAAATCCTGCGACGTGCGCCCTATGTCGATATGGTCTTTGGGCCTCAGACATATCATCGATTGCCGTTGATGTTGCGCACGCTTGAGTCCGGCAAACGCGCCGTTGTCGATACGGAATTCCCGGCAGAAGACAAATTCGATCAATTGCCTGATGCGGGTAAAGTCGATGGTGCATCGGCATTCCTGACGGTCCAAGAAGGCTGCGACAAGTTCTGCACATTCTGTGTCGTGCCCTATACGCGCGGTGCTGAATTCTCTCGTCCTGCTGATCCTGTGTTGCGCGAAGCCCGGCTGCTCGTCGGTAAGGGTGCCCGCGAAATCACGCTGCTCGGCCAAAACGTCAATGCATATCACGGGGAAACACCGGATGGCGGCGAATGGACTTTGGGTCGTTTGATCCGCGAGTTGGCTGATATCGATGGATTGGATCGTATTCGCTATATCACGTCATACCCTGCCGAAGTCGATGAAGATCTGATTTCTGCGCACCGCGATGTGCCGGAATTGATGCCGTTCCTGCATCTGCCAGTGCAGGCGGGTTCCGATAAAGTCTTAAAAGCGATGAATCGCCGTCATACATCTGGTGATTACGCCGATGTGGTTCGACGCTTGCGCGATGCACAGCCCGATTTGGCGCTATCATCTGACTTCATTGTTGGCTTCCCTGGCGAGACCGATGCCGATTTTGAACAAACCATGGCGTTGGTTCGCGATATCGGGTTTGTGCAGGCTTATTCGTTTAAATACAGCCCGCGTCAGGGCACGCCTGCGGCTGATATGGATGAACAAGTCCCCGAAAAAGTGATGTCAGCGCGCCTTGCTGAACTGCAGGATGAGCTTAATCGCCAGCAGTTGGCTTTCAATGATCACTGCGTGGGTCAAACCATGCCTGTTCTTTTTGACCGTCCCGGTGTGCGTGATGGGCAATTGGTTGGTCGCAGCCCATTTATGCAGGCAGTACATTGTGAGTTGCCAAACGCGCATTTGGGGGAGATTGTTGATGTTATGATCGACAAAGCGAAGCCGAACAGTCTTTCGAGTGTACCGCTGGTTAAACCATCGACAACTGATGACCATAACATACGGGGGGCCGTTGCTTGAGCCGTTCTGCTAAAAGCGTTGCTCGTCAGCGGCCTTCTGCCGCTTCGACCAACAAGCGTCCAACCAACGCAACGACCAAAAAGAAAACCTTTCAAAAGAACGCATTGGCGCTGGCCTTGTTTGGCTCGCATCACAGCCATTTGGCGCAGATTGAAAATGTGCTGGGCATTGTGATCCATGCGCGGGGCAACGAAGTGACATTCGCGGGTGATGCCGAAAATGTCGCGCGGGCGATCAGTGTATTGGAAACACTGTATGAACGCCTAGAGCGAGGTCAGGATGTGTCTCAACCCGAAGTGGATGCGATGCTTAGATTCTCTGCCGAGCCAGAGCGGATGGTCCGCAAAAGCACCACCGGTGTAAATATTCGTGACCGCTTGGTCACCGCGCGGACACCCACGCAGGCCGATTACCTGAAAGCCATCGATGAATCAGAACTGGTGTTTGGTGAGGGTCCTGCCGGGACCGGTAAAACCTATTTGGCGGTTGCCAAAGCTGTTGAGAGCCTTGTGCGTGGCGATGTCGAGCGAATTATTCTATCGCGTCCCGCCGTTGAAGCGGGTGAGCAGTTGGGCTTCTTGCCAGGCGATATGCGCGAAAAAGTCGATCCGTACCTGCGCCCATTGTACGACGCGTTGCACGATATGATGCCGGGCGAACAAGTGCTCAAGCGCTTGGAAAGTGGCGAGATCGAAGTTGCGCCGTTGGCATTTATGCGCGGCAGAACGCTGGCCAATGCGTTCGTCATATTGGACGAGGCCCAGAATACGACAGCCGTGCAGATGAAGATGTTCCTGACGCGTCTGGGTGAAAATTCACGCATGGTCATTACTGGTGATCTGAGCCAGGTTGATTTGCCACGTGGTACACGCTCTGGCCTTCGTGAAGCCCGCGAGGCTTTGGGCACGGTGGATGATATTCGGTTCATCCGATTTAAAAATAGCGATGTTGTTCGCCATCCGTTGGTCAGCAAAATCGTGCATGCCTATCGCCATCTGGAAAGCCGCCGGGGCGCAGGGGCAGAATACCAAGAAGAAGACGCGGACAAGGACAGTAATGAAACCTGACCCTGTTGTTGAGCCTCATGGCTCTTTATCAATAGATGTTGATACCCGCGGGGCCGCATGGACCGCATTTGATCAAAACCCCACGAAAATGTGTGAAGGTATTTTGTCCGCTGCATGGTCGAGCCTTTCGACCACAAATAATGATTTTGAGGTGTCGGTCGTCTTGGCGGACGATGCCATGCTGCAGCAATTGAACAAACAGTATCGTGGTAAGGATGCGCCGACCAATGTGTTGTCGTTCCCGACCGATTTGGGCGATGATGATCGCCTGCCCGATGGCGAGCCCGAACCGCTGGGTGATATCGTGCTCTCGTTCGATACGCTGGCGCACGAAGCGGCGGACTTAGGCATTGAGATGCGTGTTCATTTCTCTCATCTTTTAGTCCATGGTATGCTGCACTTGATTGGTTTTGATCACGAAACGGATCAGGACGCTGCGGAGATGGAATCAAAAGAGATTCAGATTTTGGCAGACATGGGGATCGCAAACCCCTATCAAGTCGAAGAGTCGATGAAGAATTCATGAGGGGTTAACCGAGTTTCGCAATGAACGAGCCAACCAACGGGTCCCAGACCCCGGGCCAAGAAATCACAACCATTGAGGTTGAGGCTGAAACCACCACTGAGACGAATGGCCGATCGGTCATCTTCAAAAACATTCTGCGTGGCTTAAAGAAGCTTGCCGGTGGCAATGGTTCTGCGCGCGATACACTCGAAGAATTGATTGATGAGCGTGACGAAGGAGAAGTCCCCCTCGATTCCGATGAACGATTGTTGCTCGCGAATATTTTGGCCTTACGCAAGGTCACTATTTACGACGTTATGGTGCCGCGTGCGGATATCGTATCGATCCCATGCTCGGCATCCCTGCAAGAAGTGATTGAGATTTCGACCAAAGAAGGCCATTCGCGGCTGCCCGTTTACACGGATTCATTGGATGATGCCCAGGGCATGGTTCACATCAAAGACGTGGTCAGATGGCGCGGCAAAGACGACACCTTTAAGATTTCTGATATCCAGCGCAAACTATTGTTCGTCGCCCCGTCTATGCGTGTGCTCGAACTGCTTTTGGAAATGCGGGTCAAACGTTCACACATGGCGCTGGTGGTGGATGAGTTTGGCGGCGTCGATGGCTTGGTCACGATTGAAGATTTGGTCGAAGAAATCGTCGGCGAGATCGAAGACGAACACGATCACGGGGATGAACCCAAACTTGAAAAATATCGTGATGGCTCATGGGTCGCCGATTCACGGGTTGAAATCGGAACGCTCGAAGATCGCTTCGGCGAATTTGTGAACGACGACGAGCGCGAGCAACTGGATACGCTGGGCGGTTTGGTGTTCGCACTTGTGGGCCGGGTGCCGATCCGGGGCGAGATTATTGCCTATAACGACAACATTGAATTTGAAATCCTTGAGGCCGACCCGCGTCGCATTCATAGCATTCGCGTACGGCGACCTGTGGGCGGCACGACGTCGCAACAACCGGCGCAGGACTAATGTCTATCGCGGAGCTGCCCGAAGTGGGCGGGGATGCCGAGGAAAACACATATCCTTGGCGACGCCGCGGATTTGCGTTGTTTTTCGGGATCTTGGCTGCAACGGCACTGCCGCCATTCTATTTTCTGCCAGGATTGTGGATCGGGTTTTCTGGTCTTTTGTATCTTTGTGTGACGGCCCAGCATTGGCGGCGGGCCGCATTTGAAGGTTGGATATTTGGCTTGGGATGGTTTGCCCTTGGCCTTTATTGGATCGGCTACGCGTTCTTGGTCGATGCGGCACAATATGCGTATTTGATGCCTTTTGCAGTCATCGGCATTTCTGTGGCCATGGCGATTTACCCGGCGTTGGCCTGCGGTGCTGTGTCTTGGATTATCCGTCAAACCCCTGTTCGAGCTTATTTACTGCCCATCTTGTTCGCCGCAGCTTGGAGTGTATCTGAGTGGCTGCGCGGGATCGTACTGACCGGATTCCCGTGGAATCCCCTAGCTTCTATTTGGGGAATATCCGATGAAATTTTGCAAACCATATCGTGGCTAAGCGCACTCGGTTTAGGTTTTGTAACGGCCGCTGCATGTTCAGCACCCGTACTTTTAATCCTCGATAAATCGGCATCCCGACGACAGGCTTGGATCGCCGTTGTGGCGCTGACAATAGCCTTGCCAATTTTTTGGGGCGTTGGTTGGATGCGCCTATCGCATTCGGATACGGCGACGCATGATGGCATACTATTGCGGCTGGTACAGCCATCCATTCCGCAGCATCTGAAATGGAAAGCGGATCTGCGCCAAGGGCATCTTTTGAAACAATTGGCGCTGAGTAATCGCACCGAAGGCCCCGCAGGCCCACCCACCCATGTGATTTGGGCTGAAACCAACGTTCCGTATTTGATCACGGATGATTCAGGGCCACCTGCACCCTGGGCGGCAGGGGTGCCAACCAACGGTCATATGATTTTTGGTGCGCCGCGACGGGATGCCGCAGGTCAGGTCTATAATAGTTTGCTGGCAATCAACGATGACGGCGATATCAAAGCGACCTTCGATAAATTTCATCTGGTGCCATTTGGCGAATATGTGCCGCTTCGGGGTTGGTTGCCCTTTGATAAATTGACGGAAGG
Organism: Rhodospirillaceae bacterium UBA4479; assembly: GCA_002389175.1. Classification (GTDB taxonomy): domain Bacteria; phylum Pseudomonadota; class Alphaproteobacteria; order Rhodospirillales; family Casp-alpha2; genus UBA4479. Next base: position 8,405 of record DGNZ01000324.1, read on the forward strand.
CCGGGGCGATTTTACCGCAGGTGCGGGCCCCGAAACCATCACTTTGGCTGGCCTGCCACCGTTTGCTGCGATCATTTGTTACGAGGTTATTTTCTCGGGCAATGTCGTCGATGCGGACAATCGCCCGGAATGGATATTGAATATTACCAATGATGCTTGGTTTGGGCCATCAACGGGGCCGCGCCAACACCTGGTCCAGGCCCGCTTGCGCGCGATCGAAGAAGGCCTGCCTGTGGTCCGCGTGGCGAATACCGGTATTTCTGCCGTCATCGATCCGTATGGGCGTATTCGTAACAGCCTTGATCTGGGAATGATCGGCATCATCGATGCGCCCTTGCCAGAAGCCTTGCCGCCAACTGTATTTTCCCACGTTGGTCAGCTTCCAATGCTTCTGATCAGTGTGCTTATTCTGATGGGAGCAGCCGTCATGTGCTGGATTCGTCGTCGCCAACATAAAAATTAGCATAAAAAATCATGTTTAGGTTGCGGTCACGTTGGATTTTCTTGACGCCGGGCGATGAAGTTGTCACAAGGGCGACGCTGATAAGCCGTGGATGGATTTGGACCGCTTGCCGCCACGTTAAATAAGGAGCTAAGTGGGCGATCAACTCCTCGAGTTTTCTGCCCCGGGTCCAAGATTGTGTAACGCAAGTCTAGGAGGGACCGACTTGAGCCGTTCAAATTACCTATTCACAAGTGAATCCGTGTCCGAAGGACACCCTGATAAAATTTGCGACCGCGTATCCGATGAAATTGTCGATGCGTATCTCGCCATTGACCCTGAATCACGTGTCGCATGCGAAACCCTGGTGACGACGAACTTGGTCGTCCTGGCTGGCGAAACTCGCTGTTCCGGCGAAGTATCCCCCGCGCGGGTCGAGGAATTGGCCCGCGCTGCGATCAAGGATATTGGCTACGACCAGGATAATTTCCATTGGGAAAAGTCCGAAGTCCAAGTTCATTTGCATCCGCAATCAGCGCATATCGCGCAAGGTGTTGATGCGGCTGGCAACAAAGACGAAGGCGCCGGTGACCAAGGCATCATGTTTGGTTACGCCTGCACGGAAACGGATGTGCTGATGCCAGCCCCGATCCATTTGTCACACAAAATTCTTGAAGTGATGGCGACCAAGCGGAAAAATGGCACGTTGCCGGGCATCGGTCCTGATAACAAAAGCCAAGTGACGTTGCAGTACGAAAACGGCAAACCGGTCCGCGCGACGTCAATTGTTGTTTCTTCGCAACACGACGAAGGCTTGACCCAGGACGATGTCCGCGAATTGGTGCGTCCGATTGTCGAAGACGTCCTTCCCGATGGCTGGATGTGCCCAGAAGACGAATTCTACGTGAATCCAACGGGTAAATTTGTCATCGGTGGTCCTGATGGCGATGCCGGTCTAACCGGTCGTAAGATCATCGTCGATACGTATGGTGGTGCGGCCCCTCATGGTGGCGGCGCGTTCTCGGGCAAAGATCCGACCAAGGTTGACCGCTCTGCCGCATATGCGGGTCGTTATTGTGCGAAAAATATTGTCGCTGCCGGCTTGGCCGATAAATGCACGATCCAGCTTGCCTATGCGATTGGCGTTTCCAAACCATTGTCGGTGTACATCGACACCTATGGCACGGGTAAAGTCCACGAAGACGAAATCGCTGAAAAACTTCAGCAAATCGTTGATTTGTCGCCACGTGGCATCCGCGAGCATTTAGGCCTTAACCGTCCGATTTATGCGCGGACATCGGCTTATGGCCACTTTGGCCGTGCACCCGAAGACGACGGTGGGTTCTCTTGGGAGCGCACAGACATCGTTGATGATCTGAAAGCCGCTTTCGGCGCCAATTAAGTCTTTAAGGAGGATCGGGGTGAACAGCGACACGCCGATCCGTCCTGACGGCAAACCGCATTGGTACGGGCGGCGCAAAACGCATAAGCTCCGCCCGCGCCGTCAACAACTCGTCGATGACCTGTTGCCAAAACTGCGGATCGCCGATCCTGACAGCGATACCCCCATCGATTTAAGCGCCGCCTTTGATAACGCAGACGCCGACGTGCGCCTGGAAATTGGTTTTGGCGCGGGCGAGCATTTGTTGGGCGCGGCGCTCAAGGACCCGGATATCAACTTCATCGGGTGTGAGCCGTTTATCAACGGGGTGTCTGCCTTGTTGGCGGATTTGGACGAACATGATGTGACCAATGTTCGCCTATTCGATGATGATGCGCGGCTATTGCTGGCGCGATTGCCAACGGCGTCTATTTCAAAAATCTATCTTTTGTTCCCAGACCCATGGCCGAAATCACGACACCATCGTCGGCGCTTCGTGCAGCGCGAAACCTTAGATACGTTTGCGCGCTTGGCCAAGGATGATACCGAATTTGTATTTGCGTCTGACCACAAGGGTTATGTGGCCTGGACATTGGCCCAGGTCTTGCCACATCCAGATTGGACATGGACGGCGCGGCGACCTGATGATTGGTGCGACCCACCAGAAGGTTGGGTGGAGACTCGCTATGAAGCCAAAGGCAGAAAAAAGGGTGACGAACCTGCATATTTGACGTTTCAGCGGAACCCCCGGGCATCAAATAACGTTTAGGGACAAGCCCCTTGCGCTTTTTCACCAATAAAGATATATCTCTGCCGTCCTCTTAAAGAGGGCGCTCGTTAATCTATGAAGTGATTGATGGGTGGGCCAGCGGCCCACCATTTTTTTTGCCAAATCGAGATCACCCGCACCTTTTTTGGGTTGGTTTTTTTTGGTGACGAGAGGGTACATTGGCGGCAAAAGAGACAGCTGCACGCATTCAAGATTTGATCGAACCGACGATCAACGACATGGGCTTTGAAATTGTCCGTGTCCACGTGTCGGGCGGGCAAACGTTGTTGGTTCAAATTATGACTGAACCGCTGAATGGCAGTGACATGAATGTTGCTGATTGTGCTAAGATATCTCGCGCCGTATCTGTGGTGATGGATGTCGAAGATCCCATCGTCGATGCATATACCCTCGAAGTCAGTTCGCCGGGCATAGATCGTCCTTTGGTGCGGCTAAAAGATTTCGATCGCTTCAGCGGGTTTGAGGCCAAGATAGAATTACAACACGTGATCGATGGGCGGCGGAAATTTTCCGGCCGATTGTTGAGCACCGAAGACGACAACATTAGGGTCGATATCGATGGTGAAACGGTCAGTGTACTGTTTGACGATATCGCAAAGGCAAAGCTCATCGTGACAGATGAGATGATCGCTCGGTTAGGAAAAGAGAAGACATCATGAGTGAAATGATCATGGAGGCCGGCGACGTACACGCCCGCCCGGAACTTTTGACGGTTGCAGACACGGTTGCGCGCGATAAAGGTATCGACCGCGACGAAGTGCTCGAAGCTATGGAAATGGCGATCCAAAAAGCGGGTCGTTCCAAGTATGGCCACGAGCATGACATCCGCGCCCACATTGACCGCAAAACAGGCGAGATCATGCTGGCCCGCTACATCGAAGTCGTCGAAGACGGCGCCGAGCGCGAAAACGAAGTTGCTCAGATGTATTTGGCCGATGCGGCAAAGCGTAAAGCCGATGCAGCCATTGGCGAATTTATCGTCGACGTTCTGCCACCAATTGATTTTGGTCGGATTGCCGCGCAAACCGCGAAACAAGTGATTGTACAGCGCGTGCGCGAAGCCGAACGGGTGCGCCAATACGAAGAATACAAAGACAAAGCCGGCGAAATCGTCAACGGCTTGGTCAAGCGGATGGAATACGGCAACGCGGTCGTCGATCTGGGCCGTGCCGAAGCCATTCTGCGCCGTGATGAGTCGATTCCGCGCGAGCATTTCAACAATGGTGACCGCATTCGTGCCTACATCGTTGATGTTCGTCAGGAACCTCGTGGCCCGCAAATCTTCTTGTCGCGAACACACCCTGATTTCATGGCCGCCTTGTTCAAACAGGAAGTGCCTGAAATCTATGACGGCATTATCGAAATCAAATCCGTAGCCCGTGATCCAGGGTCCCGCGCGAAAATCGCCGTGGTGTCCCATGACAGCAGCATCGACCCCGTTGGCCCATGTATTGGTATGCGTGGCTCACGTGTGCAGGCCGTCGTTGGCGAACTGCAGGGCGAGAAGATCGATATTATCCAATGGTCACCCGATTCAGCGTCGTTCATCGTGAACGCGTTGGCCCCCGCCGAGGTCGCCAAGGTTGTTTTGGATGAAGACAACAACAAAATCGAAGTTGTGGTCCCTGATGAACAACTCAGCTTGGCTATCGGCCGTCGCGGCCAAAACGTTCGCTTGGCATCACAGCTTTCGGGTTGGGACATCGACATTTTGACCGAAGCCGAAGAATCCGAACGCCGTCAGAAAGAATTCCAAGATCGCTCGAAAATGTTTGTCGATGCACTCGACGTTGACGAAGTGATCGCGCATTTGTTGGTCACTGAGGGCTTTAGCTCGGTCGAGGAAGTGGGCTTTGTACCACTTGACGATTTGACCGACATCGAAGGCTTCGACGAAGAGGTTGCCGAGGAATTGCAGGCCCGCGCCCGCGCTTACTTGTCGAACCTTGAAGACGAGCAAAACGCCAAGCGTCGTGAAATGGGCGTCGAAGACGACGTTGCTGAAATCGAAGGTATGACACCGTCGTTGATGGTGGTCCTCGGCGAGAACGGCATTAAAACCCGAGACGATGTGGCAGATTTAGCTGGTGATGAATTGCTGGAATTTGCCCCTGCGGGTTCAATGACCTTGGATGAAGCCAACGAAATGATCATGGCTGCGCGTGCACATTGGTTCGCGGATGATCCGGCACCTGCAGAGCCTGCTGCAGAGGCTGCTGACGGCGAAGAAACTGAAGAAAAACCTGCGGACGCATAAGGAACGGGACGAAGCTATTTTGTTGAAAGAGAAACCTACATTGAAGAAATCTCAACCCGAACGGCGGTGCATCGTTACACATGCGTCACAGCCAAAGGCGGGATTGATTAGATTTGTGGTCTCTCCGGATGATGAAATCGTGCCGGACCTCTCTGAACGTCTACCGGGTCGCGGAATTTGGGTGAGTGCTGAGCGTGTGCATATTCAAACCGCTATCGACAAAAAAATGTTTGCCCGGGCGGCCAAGGCCAAAGTCGTCATTCCCGACGATTTGATTTCCAGGATTGGCGTTCTGCTGGTAAAACGCTGCCAAGATTTGATCAGCATGGCGCGTCGCGCCGATCAGTTGGTGGTGGGTTTCGAGCGGGTGGCCGAAGCACTAGAGCGCGGTAAAGTCGGCGTCGTTGCCATCGCATGCGACGCAGGTCGAGGTCGTGGTTACATCACGGCGGCAACAGATGGCGAACCAATTTTAGGCGGCATGACGGGCGAAGAACTCGCCACGGCTGCAAGCAAAGGCGCAATTTCGTTCGCGGCTATTTTAAAAAGTGGCCTAGCGGACGCGCTGATCCAAGAACACGAACGGTTAATCGGTATCCGACCGATTGAAATGGACGAGAAAAATGACTGATACAAAAGAAACCGACGACGGCAAAAAGAAACTGGGCTTATCGCGCCCGGGCAAGCTTGAATTGAACAAGACCGTCGAAACCGGGCAGGTGAAGCAGAACTTCTCTCATGGCCGTTCCAAGATGGTGACCGTCGAGAAGAAGAAAAAGCGGATGTTCGCGACGGACGCTGGCGGAAAGATGGCCGAGGTCAAAGCAAGCCTGGGTCTGAAAGAAGCTGCTGCTGAAGTTGAAAAGGCAGACGCTGCTGAAGCGGCGGCGGCGCAAGCCGCTGCGGCTGCCGAAGAGGC
>DGNZ01000026.1 GCA_002389175.1 Rhodospirillaceae bacterium UBA4479
AATGCGGCCTGCGCCAAGCCAACACCACGTGCTGCGACGTTGATCCGGCCCAGTTCCAGGCCGCCCAAGATTTGCTGCAACCCTCGACCTTCGGCATCGCCAATCAAATGGGATTGCGGGACGCGCACGGATGGGAATTCGACCTCTCCGGTATCAATCCCTTTATAGCCCAGCTTCTTGAGCTTGCTGGCCTTGTAGCCCGCTGATTTGGGCACAAGGATTAGGCTCATGCCGCGATGGCGCGGGTCGGCATCGGGATCAGTTTTGACCAGGACAGCCAACATATCCCCTTGGACCGAATTGGTGATCCAGGTTTTCGTGCCATCGATCACATAGTCGTCGCCGTCCTTCACCGCACGGGTGCGAATACCCTGCAGGTCCGTCCCCGCATCGGGTTCGGTCAGCGCGATACCGCCGCGCAATTCGCCCGTCGCAAACTTTGGCAGGTACTCGCGCTTCATTTCCTCGGTGGCGAAACGCTCAACCGCCGCCGCCATAATCAGATGCGAATTGAAAATGCCCGATACCGACATCCAAACCGACGCCACGCGCTCTACGATTTTGGAATAGGTTTTAATGTCCAAGCCCAGGCCACCGTATTCCGGCGAGATCGTGGCCCCATACAAACCCAGTTCAGCCAGCTTATCGGCGATGTCCTGCGGATACGTATCGGTCGCTTCAAGTTCACGGACATACGGCGCCACATCGCGTTCCAGGAACTTATCGATGGCATCCAAGATCATCGTGTTTTCGGTTTCTAGCATTGCGTCTGGCATTTCTTAATCTCCTCGTCACCCTCGCGAAGGCGGGGGTCCAGCAATACGTCATGATGGATTCCCGCCTGCGCGGGAATGACGTCATCAAATTATCAGATCAATAATCCGCTTTGTCATCAACAGCGTGGCCACGTTTCGGAATCAGCATCGCACGCTCGAACGATATCACCTCAACACCATCTTGATTGATGCCACGGGTTTTGATCGACACGATCCCTTGCGTCGGACGCGACTTGCTTTCGCGGATCGCCAATACCTCGCTCTCGGCATAGATCGTATCACCGTTGAACACGGGGGCTGGCATTTTAACTTTATCCCAGCCCAAATTGGCGATGGTCTTTTGGCTGACGTCCGACACGCTCATCCCCGCGACGACCGATAAGGTCAGGCACGAATTCATCAGCGGTTTTTTGAACTCGCTGTGCTTTGCGTATTCCTTATCGAAATGCAGTGGATGTTGGTTCATCGTCAGCAACGTGAACCAGGTATTATCCGTTTCCGTCAGTGTGCGGCCAGGGCGGTGTTCGTATACATCACCGACATTAAAATCCTCAAGGTAGCGCCCATAAGATTCACGATACCGATTGGGGCCAACTTCTTTTGCTTCTGCGACCATTATTCAGCTGCCTCAACTTGTGGACGGCCAGCGGCCAAGACGGCACCGACAGAATTTTGGGCTTCAAGGCCCAGGATCGCTTGTGCGAAACGCTCGGTCCCCTCCTCACCCAAGTATGGTTCAGCCAATCCGCCAAATTTGCTGCGGAATTCTTCGGCTGTCATGAAGTTTCCAGGTTCGCCCTTTGGCATATCAACCAAAGCACTAAAGGTGCCGCGCGCGGTCTTCACCGTCGCCTTACCCGCCATGTTTTCAGGGAACAGGGCTTGGACTTCTGGATCATTTACGCAGGTGACTTTTTTGGTCAGCGCGAGGGTTTTAGGATCGGTCAGGTGGGTCGCATAATGATCCCATAACAACGTGCCTTCGCGCATCACGACGGCGGCACAGAAGGGCATGGAAAACTGTCCATCAACAACGCTTTGTGGATTATGTTTTGCTTCTTCTGGGAAACTAACGATCTTCATCCCCGTTTTGGGTAATCCAATTTCGATGCTTTCGACTTCATCAGCCGTGACGTTGTCGTCGTGCATGATTTTGATCAGCGCATCCATCGCCGCGTGGGTGTAGCGGCAACTTGGGAAAGGTTTCACGCCCAGGCTCATGGTTTGCCATTTGGTGCGCAGACCTGCGACGGCCTTGGCCTCGTCCGCGTTGGGCGCATAGGCATGGAGGAAACCCCATTTGCCTTCAAACGCTTGTTTCGGGCCCATGAAGCCTTCTTGTGCCATGACAGCGCACATCAAACCGTTCTGCGCCGCTTGTCCGACGTGGGACCGTTTGGTCCATGATCCATCTGCCAAGAACTGCATGGAACCTGCCGCTTGGCTGAGTGCGATACCGAACGCGCTTTCGATACCATCGGCATCCATACCCAGAATGCGGCCTGCAGCCGCTGCAGCACCAAAAATGCCACACGTCGCCGTTGGGTGATAGCCCCGGTCGTAGTGATCGGATGGGCCGAGCGCCAAGGACAATCTGATTTGAATTTCATATCCAACGACACAGGCTGCGATCAGGTCTTTGCCCGACGCTCCCGTCATTTCCGCCGCTGCCAAGGCTGCGGGCACGATGGGGGCGGATGAGTGCAAAGATGCCTCGGCATGGGTGTCATCGAAATCCAATGAATGCGCCAAGGTCCCGTTCAGCAATGCGGCTGCGGACGGCGCATAGGTTGCATGATCACCGGGGACAGCGCATTCGCCCGTGGCCAGGCCCAAACGCTCAATCGCGCGGACCATCGCAGGCGTAGATTCCGCATCGTTACGTGCGCGAACCATCACACCGGAAACATCCAAAATCAGAAGTTTTGTGCGCTCAATAACCTCGCGCGGAATGTCTTCATAGCGAAGATCCGTCGCGAATTCGGCAAGTTGGCGGCTGATACCAGTCATCATGTGTCTCCCAATGAACGAATGTTGTTATTCTTTGAAATTTGGATGCAGATTTGAACATACAAGGTCTGATTGCACAAATAGCGATATATGGACTATATATCTGATAATCAGATCAATTAATCCAACCATTGATTTAGCGCTATCATACACCCGGATATACACTTAGATATTTAGTTTTCGGTATCACTGGAATCATGAAGAGTTGAATGATGAAGCATTACGTGATCGGCATTCTTGCGATGGGGTTGGTTGGTTGCCAGTCAGCGACGACAGGCAATCAGACGGCTTCGCAGGCACAAATCAAAAGTGCATCTGGGGGCTGCAACTCAGCCATTGAAGATTTTCAAAATTGGGTCACAGGTGGCCAGGAATGCTTGGCGATGAGAGTCTTTCGCTCTAAGGAAACCTTTGATGCCCCGCCCACACTTGTCATCGCGTTGCATGGGGATGGCGCATCGGGATCTCGTGCCGATCGTGCCCCCCAAACCTGGATTGATCAGATCCAAGACAACATCCTTGATCAAGAAATGTTCAAAAAGTCCAACAGCATCATCGCCGTTATTGCGCGCCTGGGGTACCCGATTGATGGTGTCGGGCGATCAACAGGGCATCGTCCAGAACCAGATGGCCGACGCGCGACATATCGCCCCGAATACATCGCCCCCATTTTTGATGCTGTCAAAAATCTAGCTGCAAAGTATCAGCCGCAAAAAATTGTCGCATGGGGATCATCTGGCGGGTCCGCATCGCTTGCCATTGGAGCAGGCATTCACTCAGACACGCCGATCTCGCAATTGCTTCTCGGGGTCTGCCCTTGTGATGTTCCAACGTGGGAGCATGGTCATGGCTGGCCGTCATCGGGCGCATACTCGCCTCTTGATTATGCGACGAAGATTCCAAATCAAACCGAGGTGATTTTGGTGGTTGGCCAAAAAGACAGAAATACCGCGCCCTCGTTATCTGAAACTTTTTTAAAGACGCGCCAAGCTGCAGGTGGGAGTGCGCGCATTGTCTACACCGACGGAACGCACAGCAGCACACGGCAAACCACAGAACATATTGCTGAGCAGTTAAAGACAATCACGAATACAAAGTGATGCCATTCCTGCATCATCAATAGGAATCGCAAATCATGCTGCCGATCACCATCAAACAGTTTGAGACCTTTGTCGCCGTTGCTGAAACAGGCGGATTTCGACGCGCATCGGAACGCTTGAACCTATCGCAGTCGGCAGTAACGGCACACATTCAGCAGTTGGAGAATACCCTGGGTGTTCCGCTGTTCCACCGAACCACCCGTGAAGTCCGCTTAACGGACGCGGGCACAGAATTATTGGGCCGTGCCAAGCGGACACTCAGCGGTGTTGAAGACGTGATCCGGTCCTTTCGCGACGAGGCATCGATGACCAAGGGCCGGGTGCTGATCGCGTGCGCACCAAGCTTCGCCTCATCGATTCTGCCGCCATTGCTGGCATCGTTTCAGGCACATCATCCAGAAATTTTTGTACAAGTCCGTGAAGCGTATGGCAGCGAAATCCTTGATGCCATTCGGGCGGACAATGTGGACTTTGCCATCGGTCCCCTCGACAAAGATCAAAACGATATCACCTTCACGCATTTGCTGACCGATGGTTTCGTTGCGGTCATGTCGGGATCTCACAGGCTTGCCGGACGGCGCAGTATTAAGTTCGCTGATATTTTCGATGAACCCATACTTGCCATGCCCAGCCGCTCCGCCATTCGCCGCGTTCTGGAAAACATCTATGCTGAAAATGGCCGTGCCCTCGCGCCCAAGTACGAAATGCTGCATCATCAAACGTTGATCAGCATGGCGGAGTCTGAACTCGGCATCGCGATTTTGCCGGAAACAGCTGTGCCACCATCGCGGGATGGTGCCTACGCCGTCATCCCGTTGACGCAGCCGACGGTGAAACGCCGGATGGGAATCCTGATGGCGCGCGGACACAACCCATCACCTGCTGCGCGGGCCGTGGCCGGACTGTTACACAAGTTTGTCCAAACCCGGGAACGATAGAAAACTTGTCATCCCGGACTTGATCC
>DGNZ01000093.1 GCA_002389175.1 Rhodospirillaceae bacterium UBA4479
GTATTTTTAGAGGTGCCCTTAAATTAAACGACGGATAAAAAGTTATGCGGTATCTCAAACAAACTCTCTTGGCCCTGGCAATCTTGTCAGTGACCACAACCAGTTCGTTTGCAGATGTTGTCGAGTTTAAACATCGGGGCGTCTTCATCGCCGGGAAACCGCTGCCTGCTGGCGTGACCTACGATATAAGTATCATCGGCCCAAAAGAAGGAGCTGAAACCATTCGCGCTGCGCTGGACGTGTTGTACGAAAAATCCCCGTTTAATGCGCAAGCCATTGACCAGCTAAAAGCAGCTGGAAATGTATTCATCATCTATGACCCGACTTTCCCGCCGCGCGAATTAAGCCAAGTGACAATCGCCGCATTTATTCCGAAATATTTCCAAAAACAAGGAACGGCGAAGGATTTTGTTTCTGTGGTCAGTCGCTACGGTGCGAAATGGGAACCCAACGAGCTCGCTCCCGTCTTAGCGCACGAACTGACCGGACATGGTATGCAACGTCTGCGTGGTCGACTTGAAAAAGTGCGTGAAATCGATATCGAATGCGAGGCCTATTTGTACCAAGAAAAAGCGTACCAGGATTTAGGCTTCAATAAAGCCGACAATGAAATGATCAATTTCCGCAAAGTTCTGGAGGGTCATTGGTGCGGCGATTTCAAAATCTGGTTAAAAAAACATAAGCCAAAGGGCCTCGTGCATTGGGATAAACTAAACCCAGATGTTCCAAAAATTCTTGAAGACTATTTGGTCTATATCGATGCGCTAACCAAAAGCGGTGTGGCCGGCAAAGCTGTGTTCAATGCCAAAAAAGAACAAAGACAAGAAGAAGCCGAAAAGCTCCGCCAGCTAAGCAACAGCGAAAGCTCGGCGGATCATTATGAACTGGCACAAATGTTTAAGACGGGCATCGGGGTTAAGGCTGATCCAAAGCGTTCCCTTGTTTGGTTGAACAAGGCCGCAAGCGCTGGTCATACGAACGCACAGTACGAACTTGGTGTCGCCTATATTTTGGGAATGGTGCTTAAGAAAAACAAAAAGAAGGCCGCGAACTTATTCAAAAAAGCGGCTGTTAATGGTCATCCAGGTGCTGCGTATTCTTATGGAGTCCTGCTGATGAAGGGAGAGGGGATTAATCGCAACCTTCCCGAGGCACGCAAATGGCTTGAGATCGCTATGGAACGCGGTGTTGCCAGTGCTCAAAAGGCATTGGATGCGATCAAGTAATGCGACCAAATATCTCAATCGTCTTCTCGGGGTAGTAACGCATGCACCGGGACGACAATAAAACGCGTCATAAACAATCAGTAAGTTGACCCCGCGACCCCAAACATGGAAAAGCTGATGTCATGAACACGCGTATCATTGCATTGATTGTGGCTGCCGTCGGCGTTGGGGGATTGATCATTTATTTGGTCGACCGTTTCCCGGGTGCGCTAGATAGCAATGCGGAACAGGCAAGTCTGGTCCGAGCCTTGGTTATTTTGCTGTTGGTCGCATCTTTCGTGGTGATGTCACCGCGCCTGAATTTACAAGGTGCGCTCCGCAACATCGTTATATGGCTGGGTATTGGCGCGCTGATCTTGACTGTCTACTCATTTCGCGAGGACTTCCAACAGATTGGAGAACGCGTCAGTGGCGAGGTTTTGCCTTTCCAAGCAACAGAAAGTGCGAACGGTGATCTGATCCTTAAGCGTGGGCAAGACGGGCATTTTCATATGGAAGTCACCGTCAATGACGCACCTATTCGGTTCTTGGTTGATACTGGGGCATCCATCGTAACACTTAGCGAAGATGATGCGCGTCGCGCCGGGTATGACCCCAGCACGCTTGATTACACGTTGCAGTTCTCAACCGCCAACGGCACCGCATGGGGCGCCCCCATTCGGATCGAACAAATGCGGGCGGGTCCATTGGTCGCACGAGATGTCAGGGCTGCTGTCGGTGGCGCAGGCATGTCGAAATCCTTATTGGGGATGAGTTTCCTCAATCAGTTGAATGGCTTTTCAGTCAAAGGCGACACGCTCATTTTGATGAGATAAAGCCTACGTAAACACTTAGTTTACCAAACCCTCTAACCGCTTCTTAACACATTCATGGCACCAATTCAGGCCTGGGTTGGGGCTGTGTGTTTTCGACACAGAATGTGTAAAGAGGATACCCGCAGTCCATGGGATTAATCGACGAACTACGTCAGCGTGCCAAGCATGTTGTCGGCCCATTTCTTGGGATCGTTCTAGTATCATATTTCGTCTTCCACACGGTTCATGGGGATCGCGGTGTTTTGGCGTTGGTACAGATGCGTGAACGACTGGCCGAAGCAGAAATTCGCTTGCACGTACTAGAGACGGAAGAAGCTCGTTGGGAGCGCAAAGTCAAACTGCTGCACCCAGCAAGTATCGACCCCGACATGTTGGATGAACGCGTTCGTCTGATGCTTGGGTATGCAGAAGCAAACGATCAGGTCGTCCTGATCAACCAAAACCAGTAGCGAGAAAAGGAGAATCCTATGGCTTCGCTTGCAGACAATCTTGAACCACCATACTACGCCGCCATCATTCAAAATGACTCTGGTGCCGCGAACGAAGACACAATTACGCCAGCCGATAAGCTGGTCACCATGGCCGTTCGTCGCCCTGGATTTTTGGGCCTTGAGACGGCACGCAGTAACGATGGCAAGTCTCTTACAGTCGCGTATTGGCGCGATATGTCTGATGTCGAAGGCTGGACGTCCGAAAGCGACACCAATCCAAAAGGCGAATGCCCTGTACAAATCCGCCGCGTAAACAACGCCGCTGAGGGAAATCCCCAAGATCTATATGTCGTCAATGATGATGGCGCGATGACCTGGCGTTACACCTAAGGACGGAGAGGGCGTTATGTCTAAATTTGATCCAAGACGCGATCCACCATATTTCGCTGTGATTCAGCGTTCGCCGCCTACTGGGGCAAACGCCGGACAGTTCATGGATGCCAGCGAGAAGTTGATCGGCTTGGCGGCAGCTGAAATTGGCTTTTTGGGGATCGAAGAACATCTTTATACAGATGGCAATGAATACACAGCGTGTTACTGGCGGGATGCAAAAGCATTAAAACGTTGGCGAGAAGATCTTCCAAATCATGTTCCGCCAACCGTAGATATCGAACAAATCATCTGTTTCGAGGGCTGTTTATGGCACTGGTTGGATGATGTTTTTGATGCAAAATCACGCGCAACTGATAAAACAGTTGTCGAAGTTTCTTTCGGAGAACGGGCAGCTTAACCTACTTTCAATTAACGAATTGAAACTTAATAGGAACAAACGTTAGTATTCTTCGGCACTTCTTGAATTAAATCTCATTAATAGGTAGTTTACCTTTGTGATTGGGGGGCACCGTGCCTCTCACCATGATCGGGGAGAACTATCCATGGCTAGGGCCGCAAAATCTGGCGCGGGGGCTTCTGCCTCTAAACCTGCAAAACGTTCCACTAAATCAAAATCGACCGGAAAACCATCCGGTCCCTCATCAGACGACCTTCTTAAATTTTATCGTGACATGTTGATGATCCGCCGCTTCGAAGAAAAAGCCGGGCAACTTTATGGTATGGGTCTGATCGGTGGTTTTTGTCACCTTTATATCGGCCAAGAGGCTGTCGTCGTTGGCCTTACCCGTGCAGGTGAAAAACAAGATAGCGTGATCACTGCCTATCGCGATCACGGCCACATGTTAGCCTGCGGGATGGATCCCAAGGGCGTGATGGCGGAGTTAACGGGCCGCAAGGGCGGATACTCTCGCGGCAAGGGCGGTTCCATGCACATGTTCTCGCGCGAAAAGAACTTCTTTGGCGGCCATGGTATTGTTGGTGCACAAGTGTCACTTGGAACAGGTCTGGGGTTCGCACACAAATATCGTGGCGACGGCGGTGTCGCACACGCTTATATGGGTGACGGTGCTGTCAACCAAGGTCAGGTCTACGAAAGTTTTAACATGGCAGCGCTTTGGAAACTTCCAGTCGTCTATGTCATTGAGAATAACAAGTACGGTATGGGCACATCAATTGAGCGCGCATCTTCGAATGTTGAACTTTCGGAGCGTGGCGCGGCGCATGGCATTCCCGGCGAGCAAATTAACGGGATGGATGTCGTTGAAGTTGCCGAAAAAGGTAAAAAAGCCCTCGACCATGCACGTAACGGTGATGGTCCAGTAATCCTGGAAATGAAAACATATCGTTATCGTGGTCATTCTATGTCTGACCCTGCGAAGTATCGTTCCAAAGAAGAAGTCCAAAAAATGCGGAAAGAGCAAGATCCCATCGACAACCTGCGCAATACGATCCTTGAAGCCGGGTATTCGAACGAGGACGAAATGAAAGACATGGACAAAGAGATCAAGTCCATTGTCACCGCTGCAGCAGAGTTCGCGCAACAAAGTCCGGAACCGGACGAGTCAGAACTCTACACAGACGTTCTTCTAGAAGCCTAAAAGCAGTCGCGCCAAAAAGCAGGCGCACGCAATCCGAGGGAACAAAGGTTTAAACCATGGCTATACAAGTATTGATGCCGGCACTTTCGCCGACAATGACCGAAGGCAAAATTTCTAAATGGGTGAAATCCGAAGGTGACACCGTCGAGAGCGGCGATGTGCTTTGCGAAATAGAAACCGACAAAGCGACGATGGAAGTCGAAGCTGTCGAAGAAGGGACGCTGGGTAAAATCCTGGTCCAAGAGGGCACCGAAAATGTTGCGGTAAACGAACCCATCGCTGTTTTGCTTGAAGAGGGCGAAGACGAGAGTGCGATTAAGTCTGCATCCAGTAGCGCGTCTGCGTCACAAGCTAAAGAAAGTGACAAAGAAGGCGATGATAGCGATGACGACAATGATGATAAGTCTGATGAGTCGTCGAAGAAACCAGAACCCAAGAAAAGCAGCCCTGCACCAGAACCTGAATACGATGGCCCCATGAAGGAAATGACCGTGCGCGAAGCCTTACGCGATGCCATGGCCGAAGAATTGCGTCGGGACGAGAACGTATTTTTAATGGGCGAAGAAGTTGCCGAATACCAAGGCGCTTACAAAATCTCGCAAGGTTTGTTGGACGAGTTTGGTGGCAAACGTGTCATCGATACACCGATCACAGAACATGGTTTCGCGGGCTTAGGCGTCGGCGCAGCACTACATGGATTGCGTCCCATCGTCGAATTTATGACGTTTAACTTCGCGATGCAGGCGATTGATCACATCATCAACTCCGCCGCCAAGACACTTTATATGTCTGGTGGACAGATGGGCTGCCCGATTGTGTTCCGTGGACCAAATGGCGCAGCATCGCGCGTCGGTGCGCAGCATTCTCAATGCTACGCGTCGTGGTACGCGAATTGCCCGGGCCTTAACGTGCTGGCCCCGTGGTCCGCAGAAGACGCCAAGGGCCTTTTAAAAAGTGCCATTCGCGATCCAAACCCGGTCGTCTTCTTGGAAAATGAAATCCTTTATGGGCAAAGCTTTCAAGTGCCCGACGACGAAGACTTCACCGTGCCGATTGGCAAGGCCAAGATCGAACGTGCTGGGACCGATGTCACCATCGTTGCCTATTCAATCGCGGTTGGCATTGCGATGCAGGCCGCAGAGAAACTGGCCGAAGACGGCATCGATGCCGAAGTCATCAACCTCCGTACTATCCGACCGCTTGATACGGAGACCATCATCGAGTCTGTTAAAAAGACCAATCGGGTCGTCAGTGTTGGCGAAGGTTGGCCAACGTGCGGCGTGGGTGCCGAGATTTCATCGGTCGTTATTGAGCAGGCATTCGATTACCTAGACGCACCTCCGGCACGCGTTGCCGGCGTCGATGTACCGATGCCATATGCTGCAAACCTCGAAAAACTGGCGCTGCCGAAGGCACCCCATGTTATCGAGGCCGTCAAATCCGTTTGTTACGCGTAGGGGGGATAGAGCAATGCCAATCAAAGTCTTAATGCCAGCTCTGTCACCAACAATGACAGAGGGTAAACTTTCCAAATGGGTCGTCAAAGAAGGCGACACCGTCGATAGCGGTGACGTCATGGCTGAAATCGAAACCGACAAAGCAACGATGGAAGTCGAAGCTGTTGACGAAGGTGTCATCGGCAAAATTTTGGTCGCCGAGGGCACCGACAATGTACCAGTGAACGAAGTGATCGCGTTGTTGCTCGAAGACGGCGAAGATGAATCGGCCCTCGACGATGTCGATACGTCGTCCGAAACACCGCCGAAAGAGGATAAGGAAAAAACGGACGCTTCTGACAAGGATTCGAAGGAAGAGGCCAAAAAACCGGAAAAAGACGACGAAGAAAAGTCAAATACATCTGATGACACAAATAAGTCCAAGCAATCAAAGTCAATGGACAAATCATCATCTTCCGATAAGGGCGACGGGGACCGCGTCTTCGCAAGTCCACTTGCACGTCGCATCGCCAAACAAGAAGACTTAGATCTTTCTAAGATTGATGGCTCAGGCCCACATGGGCGGATCATTCAACGCGACGTTGAAGAAGCGCTCAAATCTGGTTCCGCCAAAGCCGGTGCCGATGCATCTGATAAATCCTAAAAATCAGAAAAAGTCGGTGCGCCCGCCGCACCTGTGCCACCTGCTGGCATCGACAAAGGCATGCTCGATCTATTGCCTGATTATGAAGAGCTCCCGAACTCCGGCATGCGCAAAACCATCGCCAAACGCCTGACTGCGTCAGCGCGTGATGTCCCGCATTTCAACATATCTGCGGATATCGAGATGGATGCATTGATGGCACTCCGCAAAGAACTCAATGGTCGTGAGGGCGCTGACTACAAAATATCGGTCAACGACTTCGTCATCAAAGCCGTCGCACTGGCACTGAAACGTCATCCTGATTGCAACGTCGCCTATACCGATGATGCAATCTTGAAATTCGACCGGGTTGATATGGCCATGGCCGTAGCCATTGATGGCGGACTGATTACACCGATCATCAAGGATGCAGGCTCCAAGGGATTGGCGACGATTTCGTCAGAATCCAAGGAACTGGCTGGCAAGGCGCGCGAAGGCAAATTGCAGCCGCATGAATACCAGGGCGGGACGTTCTCTATCTCAAACCTGGGTATGTTCGGGGTCAAAAGCTTCAACTCCATCATCAACTCTCCGCAGGGCGGCATTCTGTCGGTCGGCGGGGCAGCGCCGCGTCCTGTCGTCAAAGACGGCGCACTGGCAATAGCGAACATCATGTCATTGACGCTCGCGGTCGATCACCGCTGCATAGATGGTGGTACTGCTGCGGGATTGATGAAGGAACTCAAGGGTATCCTAGAGGATCCATTGCAGTTGATGCTCTGAGCATAGGGCAAGATCATGCCAGTTCAGAAAATTGCCCTCGCGGAGAAATTCGATAGCTTCAATGAGCAGTGGAGCCCGAAGATCGTCGCATCAGTTGATGATTTTGATGTCAAAGTCGTCAAGATCGAGGGGGAATTTGTCTGGCACAAACACGATGACGAGGATGAAATGTTTCTCGTCATCGATGGCGCTTTCGATATGCACTTCCGCGATAATATCGTGCAATTAAATCAAGGTGAAATGATCGTGGTCCCACGGGGAACTGAACACAAACCAGTCGCAGCAAACGAATGCCGCGTCATGGTTCTTGAAAAATCTGGTGTCGTGAACACCGGTGATGCCGCGCCCAGCAAATTGACGGCCGGCACAGGCGAGAGGATATAAGAGATGGCAGATACCAAATACGACGTATTGATTATCGGTGGCGGTCCAGGTGGATACGTAACGGCCATTCGCGCAGCACAACTTGGGTTCAAAACCTGTGTTGTTGAAAAAGAACACATGGGCGGGATTTGCCTGAACTGGGGTTGCATCCCGACCAAGGCGTTGCTGCGCTCTGCCGAGGTGTATCACAACATGCAAAATGCCAGTGCCTATGGCCTAAAAGCCGATGGCGTTAGCTTTGATATGGATGCTGTTGTGAAACGATCTCGCGGTGTTTCGACCCGATTGTCGGGCGGTGTCTCTCACCTGATGAAGAAAAACAAAGTCGATGTTGTCGATGGTACTGCCAAGCTAAATGGGCCC
>DGNZ01000171.1 GCA_002389175.1 Rhodospirillaceae bacterium UBA4479
ACATGACGCCCCTCAGCCGCGCTGAGGATATTGCGATAAAGCGTCGTCTGCGCCTCAAGGCTCGGCAGTTCCTGCTGCATCATGAACTGAATTTCAGTTCGAAACAGTCCAATTCCTTCGGCACCAATTTCACGCATCTGTTCAACGTCAATCAGCAAGCCGCCGTTGACCATCAATGTCACATGCTCGCCGTCTTTGCTGTCCGACGGCAATGGGATCAAGGCGTTGTATTGTTCTTTTCGATCTAGTTGGTTTTTTTGCGTATTAAGGAAACTCTGGCGAACCTCGTCGCCGGGGCGAACAAAAGCCAATGCCCGATCACCATCAATGATCACCAGGTCGCCATCGGTGATCTGCGTTGTAGCGCCGCTAATTCGACCAACAACGGGGATATCCAATGCTCGGGCGACAATCGCGACATGTGCCGTGGGAGAGCCTTCTTCCAAAACCACACCACTTAATGACGCCGTGTCGTAGTCCAGCAACTGGCCAGGTCCTAAAGACTTTGCGATCAGAATTGCACCTTCAGACATTTCTGATATGTCGGGACCTGCGGGAGCTCCCAACAAGTGTTGAAGCAACCTGTTCGCTAGATCTTCGAAATCGTGCACGCGTTCGCGCAGATATGCGTCTTTGATCTGTGCCATCCGGGCACGAATATCGTCCAATACGCGCTGAACGGCGGCCTCTGCCGTCAGACCTGCATTGATCGCTTCTTCCATCCGCTTCAACCAACCAGGATCGCGGGCAATCATGGAATATGTTTCCAAGATATCGCGATGCTCGCCGCCCGATTGCATTTCCTCGGCCATCATCATGTCGTCAATTGCGCCATGCATTTCAGAAAACGCGGTCCGCAATCGATCTTGCTCTAACGGTATGTCATCGGCGACCAGCCGTTCGATCCGAAATTGTGGGCGGTGGATGACGGCCTGGCCGATCCCAATCCCCCCGTTGAGGCGTAGCCCCTCTAAGCGAAGCGGGATTGAGCTTCCGCTATCCCCATGCAGTAGTTCCTTAAGATCAATCAAGTCACCGCTGGCAATCAACTCTGCGATGACCATCGCCACCGTTTGCAGCGACTCGACTTCTTCTTCGTTGTAGTTCCGGCGTGTCTTGTTCTGAACGGCCAAGACACCGATGACGCGACCACCCCGAAGGACGGGAACGCCCATCATCGAATGGAAAATTTCTTCGCCGGTCTCAGGACGATATGCAAAATTAGGATGCTGTTGTGCATCGGCGAGCGCAAATGGACGTGCCATTTTGGCTACGTCACCGATGATACCCTCGCCCACCCGCAGTCGCGTGTTGTGCACAGCCGATGGCTTCAAACCGTGCGTCGCAAACAATTCAAGAATATCGCCCGCGCGGCGCAGATAAATGGAACATACTTCTGCGACCAAATCGGCAGCGACGATCCCTGCAACTTGATCAAGTCGCTCTTGTGCAGCGCCTGCCCCCGCCATCAAATCCCGGACACGCGCCAGCAGTCGGCGCGGCGCAGGCGTCATCATGGCGCGAGGACCTCTATCTGGCATAGCAAGCAACTCCGGTCCCGGCAGCACCGGGCACGAGGGTTATGGAAGTTTAGTCTCCGTCGAGCCCATAAGCTGTGTGCAACGCACGGACGGCGAGTTCTGTATATTCTTCTGCGATCAGGACGCTGACTTTAATCTCAGATGTCGAAATCACCTGAATATTAATGCCCTTCTCGGCCAAGGTTGTGAACATACGCTGTGCAACACCGGCATGGGAACGCATTCCAACACCAATGACTGAAACCTTGGCAACATTTTCGTCAAACCGCAGGTCTTTGTATTCAAGATGACTATGTTTGCTTTCAAGGGTGGCGACGGCGCGCTCCAAGTCCGCTTTTGGCAAAGTAAAGGTCATATCCGTGGATTTATTATCCTGCGAAATATTCTGCACGATCATGTCCACGTTAATACCGCTATCGGCTAATGGACCAAAAATGCCCGCAGCGATACCTGGCTGATCTGGAACACCGACAAGGGTGACCTTTGCTTCATCACGGCTATAAGCAATACCACTGACAAGTTCTTTTTCCACAACTTCATCCTCATCCACAACAAGGGTCCCAGGTTCATCGCTGTAGCTCGACAGCACTTGAACACGGACTTTTTCTTTCATCGCCAATTCGACAGAACGCGTCTGTAAGACTTTGGCGCCGACTGATGCCATTTCTAGCATCTCTTCATAGGTAATTTTCTCAATTTTCTGTGCTTTTGGCGTAATCCGAGGGTCCGTCGTATAGACGCCGTCCACATCCGTATAAATGTCGCATCGATCCGCCTTCAACGCGGCCGCCAATGCAACCGCACTGGTATCCGTGCCGCCACGACCAAGCGTGGTGATCCGATTATCAGGTCCCAACCCTTGGAACCCAGCGATGACGCAAACTTCGCCGCGCGATAAACGAACCTCTAGTTCGCCGGTCTCGATCTTTTCGATCCGGGCCTTACCGTGCACATCATCGGTACGAAGTGGAATTTGCCAACCCATCCAAGACCGCGCACTGATGCCAAGGTCTTGCAGCGCCAGCGCCAACAAACCTGCTGTCACTTGCTCGCCAGAGGAAACAACAGTGTCGTATTCCCGGGCATCATAAAGCGAACTCATGGTCGTTACGTATTCGACCAACTTGTTTGTTTCGCCCGCCATTGCCGACAGCGTAACGGCAACTTCGTTACCCGCATCCACTTCAGCTTTGACCCTGAGCGCAACAGCCTTTATGCGATCGGTATTTGCGACCGACGTACCACCAAATTTTTGAACAATTCGCGCCATAACACTTCGATTTTCTAAACGTCAACAAAACCGCGCCAAACACGTTAGTTTAGGTTGAAGCGCGAGCGGCGCATACATACTCTGTGGGGTATGGGCAGGCAAGAGTCCTGATCACAGAATTACCTGACAGATTTTTTACGCGACCGCTTTAGGACACCAATTATGGCAATAGCTGAAACAACGATACTCTCTGGCACCGCAGATACGGACGAAGTCGCGCGCTTTGCCGCCATCGCCGAAGAATGGTGGGATGCCAATGGCAAGTTTCGTCCGTTACATCAACTTGCACCGGTTCGTATGGCCTTCATCCGCGATCAAATCGTCAGGCACCTGGATATCCCAAACGATACGGACACCCCCTTCAAAGGTTTGAAAATTCTGGACGTTGGTTGCGGGGGTGGGCTGGTGTCTGAGCCTTTGGCACGGCTTGGTGCCGACGTAACAGCCATCGACGCCGCAGCGCGAAATATCGAAGTTGCCAAGGTCCACGCCGAACAATCGGGGCTAAACATCAATTATCGCAATATCCAGCCCGAGGATCTCGTTGCCGAAGGATTGATGTTTGATATCGTAATCAGCCTGGAAGTTGTCGAACATGTCGCCGACTTAGACGCATTTTTAGCTGCCTGTGGCGCGATGGTCCGCCCTGATGGAGGCATGGTCTTATCAACCATTAACAGAACCATAAAATCACTCGCACTCGCCAAAGTGATGGCTGAATACGTTTTGCGCTGGTTGCCCGCAGGCACCCATGACTGGAAAAAATTTGTGAAACCGTCAGAACTTGCGACCAGCCTGCGCCCTGTTGGCTTAGATATTTCCGCACTCGAAGGAATGTCTTATGACCCGCTTGGCGATATTTGGCGCCTTAGCCAGGATCTTGATATCAATTATATGGCGTTCGCGAAAAAGGACTAGTAATCAGCTGGTCGTTCGAGCTTTGGGGAGCGGCAAAACGTCGATCCCCTCATCATCAAGGTCTTTTGCTTCGTCAATTGTAGCTTCGCCGTAAATACCACGCTCATCGGCCTCGCCATAATGAATCTTGCGCGCTTCTTCGGCGAATTGGGTACCTACATAATCGCAGTTTTCTTCGACATGCTCGCGGATTTTACCTGCGGCTTCGGCCATTTCTCGGGCAACCTCGTTAGCCCGGGCTTCGATGACTTTGTCAGACCTTGAAGATTTCGAAATACGCGGCGCCATAGGTGCCTTGGATACCTTGGTATCGCCACAGCGCGGGCATTCGACCTGCTTGGCCTTAGCCTGCTTGTCGAACGTTGCGCTGTCCTTGAACCACCCATCGAACTGATGGTCATTGCTGCATTTGACGCTGTACTTGATCATACACACCTGTTTTGGATCGTTAAGTCGGTTATATAGTGAATACAGCGATGAAACATATGAAAAAATTGACGCGAGACACTGTTGCAATGCCAAGGAGCCTTTAAATGTCCGATGACCCTGATCTGAAGAAGCGATCACGACATCTTCAAATGGTGGAACCGTCGGCTTGGTTTGCGCGTCATCAACGTATCATTGCAAAAGGCGGTAGCGTTTTAGATATCGCGGCTGGCGGTGGCAGGCACGCGCGGTTCTTTGCCGAACAGGGACATCACGTTGTCGCAGTAGATCGAAATATAGATCCACTTATCTCACTTAAGGAATCTCATTCCTGCGAAGTCATTGAAGCCGATTTAGAAGACGGGTCTCCGTGGCCACTTAGCGGACGCACATTCGATGCGGTGATCGTGTCCAACTACCTATACCGCCCCTTGTTTGATCAACTGATCGGCAGTTTGGCCCCGAATGGGGTTTTCCTATACGAGACCTTTGCTCTTGGTAACGAGGTCTACAATCGACCTCGCAATCCAGATCATCTTTTGAAATCTGGCGAGTTGCTGCAGCACGTCGCGGGTAAGTTACAGGTAATCGGCTATCAGCATGGAATTCTTCAAGGCGATGAATGCCCAGGTGTGAAGCAGATGATCTGTGCGGTTCATAATTTGGATATTAGTGACCGCGAAGACGGTGAACCCGCTCCATACGATCTATAGCAGATCGCTGTTGCTCAGGGTATATTCGCGATCATTCTTTAGCGCCGGAATACGTGACCTAGCGGCTTCTGCTAAACGGGCATCGATCTCTGCGTAGGCGATGCCCGTTTCTTCACCCTGATCGATCAACACTTCGCCCCATGGGTCAACGACCAAACCGTGCCCATATGTTTTACGCCCACCTGGATGATCCCCCGTTTGCGCAGGGGCAAATACAAACGCACCGCATTCGATGGCCCGAGCTCTTAACAAAACATGCCAATGCGCCATGCCGGTCGGGCGTGTGAACGCCGATGGAATTGTTAACATCACGGCCCCAGCCTTGGCATAATCGCGATATAAATGCGGGAACCGGAGATCATAACAAACAGTCATCCCAATCGATCCCCAAGGTGTTTCGACCAAGGCGAGTTTGTCGCCGCCTTGATAGGTATCGCTTTCGCGGTACACATCGTCCGAGCCCACATTGACGTCGAATAAATGCATCTTGTCATAACGGCCCCGGATTTCCCCGACGCTATCGATCAATAATGATCGGTTCGCTAGTTTCCCCTCAGGTCCGTTTGGCGCGACGACAGCGGAGCCAACTAAAACCCAAACCCCGGCCTTCGCCGCTGTTTCTCGAAGAACGGTAATCGTCTCGTCTTCATCCTCAGGTCGGACTTTTTGGCGTAATGCCGCACGATCTGGTTCGATCATGTTGCAGACTTCGGGCAACATCACGAATTGGGCGCCACCCGCCGCCGCCTCTTGAACCAAGGCGGCATTTTGCAGCGCGTTAGAAGCAGGCTCTGGGCCCGCCGTAATTTGAATAAGCGCTGCGCGGAACGTCGCAGACGTCAATTGGCGACACCAATCACAGGGTCAAGTTGCCCACGGGCGTCCATGGCATGGATACCGTCACAATCGCCAATGTGTTTCCCATCGACAAAGATTTGTGGGACAGACGTCGCACCCCCGGCCATTTCTGACATTTTGCGCCTTTTTCCGGCACTCATCATGACGTCGATTTCTTTGAATTCGACACCCTTAGACGTCAACAATCGCTTGGCTTGCGTACAGAACGGGCAAAATGGTGTCGTATAAATTTCAATGTTCGCCATAATGAATCTCCAATCTACTAACGTGAATATAGTAAAGATCGGCGGTATTCAAAGGTCTTGGATGACCGCGCGCGCAATTGTGATCACATCAACTGAACCGACACCGGAACGAAGCAAAACACGCGACACCTCGGATACGGTGGCACCTGTCGTCATGACATCGTCCACCAGCAGAACGCGTTTATCTCGAACTTGTGGCCGATATCGCCCGGGCACACGAAATGCCCCTTTGACGTTACGCTGTCGGCCATGCTTTGACCGTCCACCTTGGCTTGGCGTTCTTTTCTTACGGGTCACCAAATCCGGGATCGCACGAACCTTACCCAACATCCCCAACTTGTTAGCGATCAACGCAGATTGATTATACCGACGAGATAACAACCGGGTCCAATGAAGCGGCACAGGGGCGATGATATCGGCATGCGCCAACAACGGTCCCACGGGACGCTGCAATAGATTTATGATCGTCGGCAATAAATCAGTTCGATCAGCATGCTTAAAAGGTAAAATCAGCGCCCGCGATCCTTCATCATAAACGCAAGCTGCGCGCGCTCGATCGAACGGCGGCCGTGCACGTAAACATTCCCCACAAAGTGTGAAGTCATCAAATGCATCGGGCAGCGGCAATCCACAGCAAACACATTGCGGTGCCGAGATAAAGGTCATCCCCTCCCAACAATCCACACATAGCCGAGCGGCATCTTGAACTGACGTACTGCAAGATGGGCAAACGGGCGGCCATAACAGATCGATGCCGTCGTTCAGTCTGGCTTTGAGGAATGCCCTTAAGCGTGCCATACACCCCCAATGAGTTTATCTGCTGACGTCATGAATGTTTTCGACCGCCGATTGGTGCGCCAGCACCGCACGCGGGCCGCGCACAATTTCGATGATGCTGATTTCCTGTTTATGGAAGGGGCAGAGCGTCTTTTTGATCGCATGATGGATATCAAACGCACATTCGATGTCGGCCTGGATTTGGGCTGCCACGGCGGCGAAATGGCCCAAGTCATGGCTGGATCAGATCGGATTGGTCAATTGTTTCAATCTGATTTATCACTGGAAATGGCCAAGCGCGCCTCATCTGTCGGACACAGCAGCCTTTGCGCTGATGAAGAAGCGCTCCCGGTCAGGTTCGGCACGTTGGATGTGGTCACATCCAACTTATCCCTTCATTGGGTCAACGACCTGCCAGGGGCACTCAGCCAGATACGCATGGCCTTGAAGCCAGACGGTTTGTTTTTGGGGTCAATTTTTGGGGCAGACACTCTTCAAGAATTACGAACCGTATTGTCGCAAGCGGAAATCGATCTAGAGGGTGGGTTAAGTCCCCGGATATCGCCGTTTGCCGATGTCCGCGATTTGGGGGCTTTGCTGCAACGCGCCGGGTTCGCATTGCCAGTGGTCGATTCGGATATCATCACCGTGCGATACCAAAACCCGATCAAGTTGCTACATGATCTTCGGGCGATGGGTGAAACCAATGCAGTGCTAGAGCGGCGTAAAACTCCACTCAGGCGTGAAACCTTGATGCGGGCACTCGGCAACTACGTCGAACAATATGTAGACGATGATGGTCGCGTCCCAGCTACGTTTCATATCCTGACGATGACGGCTTGGGCACCTGCATCTAACCAGCAGAAGCCATTGCAGCCTGGCAGTGCAAAATCCCGATTGGCCGATGCACTGGATGTGAATGAAATATCCCTGGGCGAAAAAGCCGATCCGACCAAGAAGTAATCATCCAATAGAAAAGGGCCGCGCAATGCGCGACCCTTCCCTCAAAAGCTCCTCGTAATAGCTCCCTGGGAATGGGGCTTACGAGGCGTATTGAACGCCCTTCTCATCGAAGAGCTTCTTGAGTTCACCAGATTCGTGCATTTCACGAACGATATCGCAACCGCCAACAAATTCGCCCTTCACATAGAGCTGTGGGATTGTCGGCCAGTTCGAGAAGTCCTTGATACCTTGGCGGACTTCCATATCGGCCAAAACGTCGACGCCTTTGAATTTGATGCCCATCATCGTGAGAGACTGGACCACAGCAGCGGAAAAACCACACTGCGGCATCATCGGCGAGCCTTTCATGAATAGAACAACTTCGTTGTTATCGACTTCGGACTGGATTGTTTCGAAAGCAGGATTATCGCTCATGATCTTTTCCTATAAATCGTGAATGTGTGGCTATCTGGATTTCGCTTATTCGGGAACCGAGGTTTGCAGTGCTAACGCATGCAATTCATTTCCCATACGACCTTGCAGTGCCTGATAAACCATCTGGTGCTGCTGGACACGGGATTTACCCTCAAACTCCTTAGATACGACATGCGCCGCATAGTGGTCGCCATCACCGGCCAAGTCATTAATGGTGACTTGGGCATCGGGTAGCGCGTCTTTGATCATGCGCTCAATTTCAACCGCAGGCATTGCCATCTCGGGGTACTCCATCAAGTGTATTGAACTGGATATGGCCTTTCCCGATTGCCGCGTCAACCCTAGGTGCTTTGTGGCTATTCTGCGCTGCTGCGTTGTTAAGAGCGCATGTGACTGATATACGGTCGCGCCACAAAGCATGGGAATTGCGAGTCGGCACCGAACGCGCAGTTCAATAACCATTCGGGCTATGTTGGAGCGCAGCTATGGCACGACGTAGACAGATATACGAAGGCAAAGACAAAGTCCTTTTCGAAGGGCCTGAACCAGGCACCATCGTTCAGTATTTCAAAGACGACACGACATCATCGGGTGATGGTCGTACCGGAATCATTACGGGCAAAGG
This sequence comes from Rhodospirillaceae bacterium UBA4479, assembly GCA_002389175.1. Taxonomy (GTDB): domain Bacteria; phylum Pseudomonadota; class Alphaproteobacteria; order Rhodospirillales; family Casp-alpha2; genus UBA4479. Next base: position 8,751 of record DGNZ01000171.1, read on the forward strand.
GGTGCTGAACAATCGCATCTCTGAATATTTGATGGTCAGACTGATGGAAATCGGCGTGCCCACGCATTTTGTCCGCCGGCTGAACATGCGCGAACAGTTAATTTGCGAAGTCGAAATGATCCCCCTGATCATGGTCGTTCGAAATGTCGCGGCAGGATCGTTTGCTGAACGTTTTGGTGTCGCCGAGGGCACCGCCCTTCCTCGGTCCATCGTCGAATATCATTATAAATCTACTGAGTTGAAAGACCCCATGGTTGCCGAAGAGCACATCACGGCCTTTGGGTGGGCAACGCCGCCTGATTTAGACGAGATGATGTCTTTAGCGCTGCGTACGAACGATTTCCTGAGTGGACTTTTCCTAGGCACTGGACTTCGGCTCGTAGATTTTCGTGTCGAATTCGGCCGACTTTGGGAAGAAGACCAAACACGTTTGTTATTGGCGGATGAACTTAGCCCCGACAATTGCCGCCTGTGGGACCTGCAAACCAGCGAGAAATTTGACCACGATCGATTTGATCGCAACATGGATAACGTCGAAGAGGGCTACCAAGAAGTCGCCCGGCGATTGGGCATTTTGCCCGAATCGGGCCCATCTGACATGCCCGGCCCTTTACGGATGCAATAATATGGCTTCCACCGCATCCTGCGGCCCATTGATTTTACACGTTAAATTGTAAAGAGCCGAAAGATCGTTGAAATGAAATCCCGCGTCGGGCATTAATCTTTCAAATATTTTACATCACATCATTCGGAGTGAGCCCCTTGAAAGCCAAAGTCCACGTTACCTTAAAAAACGGTGTTCTTGATCCTCAAGGCAAAGCTGTTCAAACGGCCCTTGGCGGTCTGGGTTTCGGTGGCGTCGATGACGTCCGCCAAGGAAAATTCATCGAACTGGAACTTGCCACCACTGACCGGGCCGCTGCCGAAGCGCAGGTCGATGCGATGTGCAAAAAGCTCCTCGCCAATACGGTGATTGAAAATTACACCATCGATATCGTGGAAGGTTAAGCCATGAAATCCGCCGTTATTGTCTTCCCAGGATCCAACTGTGACCGTGACGCCAAGGTCGCCATCGAAAAAATCACAGGCGGCGACGTTGTGATGCAGTGGCACGGCGATGCAGAAATGCCAGACGTGGATTTCATCATCGTCCCTGGCGGATTTTCGTACGGCGATTATCTCCGCTGCGGGGCGATTGCCAGCAACTCTCCCGTGATGCAAGAAGTCAAAAAGCGCGCCGATGGCGGCGTCCCGGTTATTGGTATCTGTAATGGCTTCCAGGTTTTGACCGAAGTCGGATTATTGCCCGGCATCCTGATGCGCAACGCTAATCTGAAGTATATCTGCCGCGATATCTTTATGTCCGTTGAGACCACGAATTCAGCGTTCACGCGACATTATGAACAAGGCCAAACCATCAGAATCCCAATTGCCCATCACGATGGCAATTATTTTACGGATGATGACACCCTAAAGGCACTGCAAGATCAGGATCGCATTGCATTTAGATATGTCACCGAAGACGGCGCGCGGAATGCTGGCGGTAATCCAAACGGCTCCATCGACGATATCGCCGGGATTTTAAATGAAAAACGCAATGTCTTAGGCATGATGCCCCACCCCGAGCGTCTTGCCGAAGGCCCGTTAGGTGGGCTGGACGGGCGCGCCCTGTTCGAAGGTGTCTTAGCTGCCGCGTGATAAAATTGCGCGCTGTGTCTTTTTAAAGTTTTGCTGCCAATTCATCCACAGAATGTTCCAACATAGTCGGCACGAATTTCTCAAGCTCATCCTTGCCTTTTGTGCATGAAATTTCAGGTGGCGGTGCAAACGCTGATTTGGAACATAATACCGGAATCGCCGGAATCTTGGCGCTGGGTCATGGGTACGCCAATGGGTTGCGGGCTGAATTCGAAATGGGCTATCGCCGCAACAGCGTCGATAGCTCTGGCAACACGTCTACTGGCGGTGCCGCAACTGCACGTAGCGCGATGATCAACGGATATTACGACATCTCAACCGGGACCAAATTCTTCCCATATGTCGGTGCTGGTATTGGTGCTGGGATGTTGAACGTCAACGCCAATCCAACTGGCAACACTTCCCTCAACGGGCGTGATACAGGCTTGGCTTTGCAGGGTATCGTAGGTCTGGGCTATCAGTTTGATACCAATTGGTCTGGATCGCTTGAGTATCGTTATTTCACTGTTCGCGGTGCTGACATGAATGCCACGAATGGCACATCTGTCGATGTCGATTATGCCGCACAAACAGTCATGGTGGGCCTTCGATACACATTTGGTGAACCTAAAAAACCGATGGTTAAGCCTGCAGCAGCACCTGCGCCAAAACCTGTTGCGGTCAAGAAACCTGAACCAAAACCAACACCTCCTCCGCCGCCACCAGTTGCGCGGAACTACATCATCTTCTTTGATTGGGATAGTGCAGCGATCACCCCAGAGGCCCGTGCGATTTTGCAAACAGCGGCTAAAAACGCAACAAGTGGCGGCATCAGCCGGATCGAAGCAACCGGCCACGCGGATAGTTCTGGAACGCAGCGTTATAACCTGAAGCTTTCCGAGAAGCGCGCCCTTGCTGTTCAAGCCGAGATGACGAAATTGGGTATTGGCAGCAATCAGCTTGGATTGGCGTGGAAAGGCGAATTACAGCCATTGGTTCCAACAGGCGATGGCGTTCGTGAGCCACAGAACAGACGCGTAGAAATCGTCTTCCCGTAATTCGAAGACCAACTAAAACTCGTTCAAGAAAACCAAATGCCGCAGTGCGAAAGCACTGCGGCATAAACTTTTAGAAATCAGATCGTTGATTACTGTTTGCTATTAACGACGCGAATTTCGCCCCGAAATGCAGCGGGGACCACGACATCACCATAAGATTGATTCTGTGCAAACCTTGCAAACTTCTCAACAGGCATCACGCTTAACTGTGCAAAAGTTGTCATCGCGCGGGCGCAATACTTTTCACCCTCTGAAATTTGTCTAGACGATGTCTTGTTGGCAAGTGATGTCACGTAGGCGTTCAGTTTCTTCTCGCCTTTGGACTTGCCGTGCGTCAGATGAAACCGTGATTTCAACGCCCGACCATGCTTGATCAACACATCCTGAAACTTCACCGCAAAATCATTGTAGTGCGCACGTGCTTGGCAGGTTAACGCAGCGACCATCAATTCCGTTTGCAATGCCCGAACATGGAAAGCGGCTTTGGCCGGCGAATGTTCATTCCCCGCAGCATACGTGGTCGTCGCGACTGAGATAGTCAGCGCGAAAGCAATTCCTGCGATGGCTCCACGTTTGATCACGGCTATGCCTTTGTAGTTACGTCTTGATTCGCACAATCCCATGATCATGCATCGCCATCAAGTGAATTATGGCAACATTTTGGCAGGCGGATGGTTAATTTTTTACCACATTCAGGGCCTTTGCGGCGGTTTTCAAACATTAAGACGTGTCATAGACAGGTGATGTCTGCTAATAAGCGGCACGTTTAGAACCCATCTCTGAGAGCAAAAAACGTGACAAAAATCACCCCCCAAGTCATCGCAGAACACGGCATTTCCGAAGACGAATACGCAAAAATTCTGGAAATACTGAATGG
>DGNZ01000253.1 GCA_002389175.1 Rhodospirillaceae bacterium UBA4479
CAGATGATGGGCGTGTCTGGGCTTGCCGGTGATCCGGCGAACCCACCTCGAGCCGCGCGCCCTCACTCGCCTTTGGACCTATGCGATGGCAGTCATAAATTAGCCCGTGCCGCGAACGATTTGGGTTGGCATTGGTGGCCTGCCGACGCTGCCATTCTGAGCAGTGACCGCGCTGATGACCGGCAGGCCTGTAATAATTGCGGGCCTTGCGCTATGGGATGCCCGCGCCATGCCCGGGCCAGCGCGGATATTGCCTACCTTAAGGATGTACTGGCTCTTGGTGTTGAGTTGGAAACACGTGCTGTTGTTCGCCGCATCGAGGTGAAAAACACCAATGTCCAAGCGTTGGAAATCATCGACAAGGATGGCCAGAAACGCCGGATTATATGCAGTGAGCTGGTGCTTGCAGGTAATGCGATATCAACCAACATTCTGCTTCAATCTGCCGAAGGCTGGCATAATCCCAGACTTGGCCATGGTTTGATGCTGCACCCAACCGCCATCGTAACTGGTGTTTTTGCTGAGGATTTGCGCTCCTATGCAGGCCCCTTTGCCACCTCTCTGGTCAGTCAGGAGTTCTATGAGACCGACCGCGATAGGGGCTTCCTGCGGGGCTTTCAATTACAAGCGCTGCGCGGCCAAGGCCCTCTATCAACAGCTCTTGGCGGGTATGGGAAAAGCATTCCTTGGGGCACAGAACATGCAGCAGTTTTCAAACGCAATTTTGGAAGATCAATGAGCCTGACTGTGACCTGCGAGGATTTGCCTGAGGGTATAAACAGCATAAAAATTGATCCTGACAAACGCGACCAATTTGATATGCCCGTTGCCAGAATGAGCTACCGTATTGGTCAGAATACGCTGAAGATGCGCAGCTTTGGCATCAAGAAAGCAAGTGAATGGCTAAAACAGGCAGGCGCCGAGAGAATCAACATCACCGAACTTTCAGAACAAGCGGGATTTCATCTGATGGGTACGGCTTCCATGGGCCACGCCGATGATGGATGCGTAACAGGGGATGATGGCCGGGTTCATGGGCTGCAAAATACAACGATCATTGATGCTTCAGTTTTCGTCACGGCAAGTCCAGTCAACCCAACATCAACATTGCAGGCACTGGCGCTGCGGGCAGCAGACCTGATGTGCATGCGTTTGGAACAAAATTGAAAGGATAGCCATGTCAGATGATCTCAACAGCTCAATCTTAGACTGCCTGATTCCCGGCGATGAAAGTGGATGGCCGGCCGCAGGTCAACATGGGTTAACATTTCGATTTCTGCAGCTTCTTGAAATACTGTCGAATGAGGGGGTTCAACAGCTGGCTACAGTGACCGAAAATTTACCAAAAGATTTCTGCACGCTATCAAAAGATTCCCAAATCACGTCTCTCAGCACCGTTGAAAAAGAGCAGCCTGCCGCATTCCAAGCCGTTCTAAAGGCCGCATATTCAGCCTATTACACCGATCAGACTGTCCGGCAAATTCTCGAGACGAAAACCGGCTATGAAGCGCGCCCTCCTCAACCCCAAGGATATGAGCTACAGAGTTTTGATGAGACGCTGCTGGAGCCAGTGCGGGCAAAGGGCCCAATATGGAGAGAGGCACCCTAGTTTTGGCAGGACGTTCCTCGGCAGTTCTCGCATCTCGGCCTTTGATTGGCTTTGCCGCAATGCTTGGCAACACCATCCTCATCCCAACAATGGCAGTGGCAATCAAATATTTAACAGTGGCGGGATTTACAACCATCCAGATGTTGGGCTGGCGCTCGGCGCTGGTAATGGCCGTGTTATTACCGTTTCTTCTAAACCGGCAAATCCGCCAGGAAATAATATCGGCGGATCTAAAAGCTCATCTATTTCACGCCACGTTATCAGTTGCATCAATGAGTTGCTTTTATTTTGCCCTTCGCACCCTGCCTATAGTGACAGTGACTTCGATCAATTTTACCACCCCGACAATTGCCATGCTTCTGGCCAGCCTGCTGTATAAAGAGTCAATCTCCATTAAGGGTTGGCTTGCTCTTATCGCGGGGTTTTTGGGCGCGCTGCTTGTTCTTAAGCCCGACTTAAATGGCATCAGTCCTGACATGTTGGTAGTTCTAGTGGGGTCATTTCTGGCCGCATGTACAAACCTTGCAGTTCGCAGAATGCCGGCGAGAAGTTCAAACTTTGCAGTGATTTTCTATCTGACCTGCTCAGGTGTCATTTTCTTTAGTCTACCGGGCATGCTAGATTTTCGGGTCCCTTTACGCAGTGAGTGGTTTTGGATATTGATGCTAGGTTTTGTCGCCCTTGCCGTTCATGTGCTGATTATTTTGTCCTACAGACTGGCCTCATCGATGCTGATAGGTGTACTGGATTACCTGCGCATTATCTGGGCGTTGGCGTTTGGATACTTCTTTTTCGGTGAAGAGATGAGCCTTATTGACGGCATCGGGGTGGCGATGATTTGTGTCAGCGGCCTCTATACGTTTTCCGAAGGGCGGTTAGCCACCCAAATCATCAGCAAACCTCTATAATTTTGAGATTATTTGCGCAGGAGAAACTGGGTGAAATAATCTGCTGTTGTCTCCGCCGCCGCATCACTGCGCGTTCCTGGAAGGCTGCAACTAT